>JBAUDS010000368.1:0-1827 GCA_049678185.1 Thermoanaerobaculia bacterium | reverse complement strand
GTCAACCTAGCAAGGGAGTGAGATGTAACGATCTCCCGACCTCGGTCTCTATTCAGGGGGTGCAGAATGGAAAATCGACGTGTAGCTGGCCAAACCGGAATCCTGGCGCTGACCGCGGTGCTGCTTCTGGCGCTCTGTGGCTGTTCTCAACCGCCCGACCAGGACGCTGAAAAACCTCGCGAGCCTGACTCGGTCGTGGATCCTGCCGTGATGATGAACCAGGGCCTTGTGGATGACTTCGAAATGCTGGAGTCCTTTGCCGGCACCGGCCAGGTCATCCTCCGGGTGTCCTCGCAAGGGCCCACCCAGGCCCAGTCCTCCATTTGCGACCGCAAGATCAAGGTCCAGACGTTCGGACCGACGATCTTCTGGGAGCCCAGTTTCTCCCCGATAGAGGTCACCTGGCAGGTGGCACAGAGTCCGTTTGGGAGTTGGATGACGGGAGACCGGATCTTTATCGAGCGCAAGCTTTCGAGTGACGATTCCTGCTTTGCCTCTGAGCCATTCGACATCAACTACCCGGACTTGGACGTGGAGAGCGACCAGCCTCTGGAAAACTGCAGGTTGGAGGGTCCGTGGCCCGCGTTCTGGCTCTACAAGGCGACGCTCTTCAACGACGAATGCCAGAGCGAGGATAACCCCGACGGCGAGGTGGCCACCGCGGATCCACTGGTGCTCATCAAGAAGCGCCCCTAGCCGGTCTCGGCTGAGGAGCCGGCTTCGATTCCTTCGCTGACTAGTTCCTCGAATTCCGGCAAACCACGGAGCGATTCGAACTCGTCCTCGATGGCGATGAGCTCGGCTGCAAAGCCGAGCTCGATCGCCTTTCCAAGGGCCTCCAGCGCCCCTTCCAACTCCCCGCAAAGGGCAAATGCCAAGGCCAGGTCATGAAGGTCGCTGGCCGTCTCCGGGATCTTCCGACGTAGCTCGAAGGCCAGCGGCACCGCGGTTTCACACTCCTCCGCTTTGGCTGCATAGGTTGCGCGCAGAATCAGCAGTGGGCGCCCTTCTACGAAGGCCGTCACGGCTTGCTCGGAGCCTTCGGACAGCTGGTGCTCGACGATGGCCAAAGCCTCATGGTAGTGCTCGAGAGCCTCTTCGCGGTGGCCAAGCCTGAGCAGCAGATCGGCAAGATTGCCGTGGATTTCGGCTCTCATAGGGTTGAGCCCCACCGCCAGCCGGTAGTATTCCTCGGCTTTCTCGAGCTTGTCCGGACGGCTGGAAAAGTAATAGGCGGTGCCGATATTGCTGGCCAGATCGGCATCGAGGATCGGTCGCGGGATCAGATCGTAGGCAGCGATGGCGCCTTCGAAGTCTCCTTGAAGTATGGCCATTGCCGCCAGGTTCTCATGCGGGGTGATCACACCGGGTGGGGCCAGGCTCCTGGCCGTATCGAAAACCTCGGTGGCCTCTTCGTACTGTCCAGTGCGCACGAGGAAGGTCCCAAGTGAGTTCCAGTTGAACCATTTGTCTTCACCCAGTAGCGTAGCAGCGCGATACCAACTCTCCGCTTCGTCCAGTTCTCCAACTTGTTCGTAGCTGAACGCCAGCTCCCTCTGGGCATCGTCGGGCCTCGGGTGTTTGGAAAGAACACCGCGAATGCCGGCTATCGATTTCTTGTATCGTCCCCTGCTTCCATAGACGCGAGCCAGCGCGATCTGGGCCGCCGGCAGCTCCGGATCGATCTCTGCCGCCCTTTCGGCCTCGTCTTCGGCCTCAGCGAGCACCTCGGTGTCGAGGTCCCGATAATAGATCTGCCACAACGCATAGCTGAGCCCCACGTGCGCCAAGGCAAACTCCGGATCGATCTCTATCGCCTGCCGAAAC
>JBAUDS010000367.1:0-15464 GCA_049678185.1 Thermoanaerobaculia bacterium | reverse complement strand
TTGCCAGTGGGAAACGGATTCCTCTGGGGGGAAATCGAGGTTGGCGAGAATATAGAAGAGGTGGCGGTAGATCTCCTCCCCATGCCGATCCTCCAGCTCGTTAACGTGTCGCTCCCACTCCGCCTTGTCGAGCGCACCTCCCTCGAGCAGCTCGACGACGGCTCTTGTCAGGTCGGGGTCCGCGACTCGTTTCTGGTCCATAAGCTCCGATCTTGGCCGCTATTCTGCTCTCAGGCTGGCCAGGTGTTTCTGGAATCGATGGTGGTCGATGCCCTCGATATTGATGATCCTGACCCCCACTTCGTAGTCTTGCTCCTTCTCGATGACCCGCACCACCTTGGCGGCGCAGACGACTTCCTTGTCCTCATCAGGAAGGGTCAGCAGGATCTCGACGACCCCGCCTACTTGACAGGGCGTACCGCTCGTAAAGAGCAGCCCACGCTGGCTGATGTTGCCCGTCGCGATGGGCTTTCCCTCCGGCTCCATGACGCGCACCTCGCCGATCAAGTGGCTGTCGAAGCGCACGAACTCACGCCGATCTTCAGAGTAGGGCGTAACCCGATTCTTGCCCTCATTCTTGGATTTGAAAAGCGCCGAATCCGCCTTGGCGATGAGGTTCTGGCTGTCGGTCGCGTCGATCGGCGATGTCGCCACGCCGACACTGACAGTGAGGGTTCCACCGGGCTGGGTCTCCTCACCCGGGAAGGGGGTCTCCTCCACCAGCCTGCGGATCTTTTCGGCGACGAGTAGGGCGCCACCCTTCCGGGTTTCACACAAGATGACGGCGAATTCTTCTCCGCCGTAGCGAGTCACGACATCGATATCTCGCACCACGCTCTTCATCAGCGCCGCCAGCTCCTGCAGCGCCACGTTGCCGTGCAGGTGACCATTGCAGTCGTTGAAGGCCTTGAAGTGGTCCACGTCGACCATCAGTAGCGAGACGCTGAGCGCAGACCGCTCTTCGCGCTTGACCTCGTGGTCGATGCGGTCGCGAAAGTAGCGGTAGTTGTAGACGTGGGTCAGGCCGTCGAGGATCGCCGATTCCCGCACTTCGCGCAGGATTCTCATCTCGACGATTGTCGGGTTCTTGAGCTTTCTGTCGATCTCGAGAAAGTAGTGCAGGATCGCAACGCGTATGTCGATCGGCTGCCCGACCGCTTGGTTTACCTCGTTCCACGTCTCGAGCAGCCCTCGCCAGTGAGATGCGGCTTCACCGGGGGAGAAGTCGAGGTTGGCGAGAATAAAGAACAGATTGCTATAGACCTCGTCCCCATGCCGGCCCTCCAGCTCGTGAAGGCGGCGCTCCCACCCCGCCTTCTCGAGCACTCCGCCTTCGAGCAGCTCGACGACTGCCTTTGCCAGCTCGGGGTCCCCGACTCGTTTCTGGTCCATCATTCCCAATAGTAAAGGCGCTGTTGTCCCAAATCCAGGAGGTATTTCACACCGCGGGGAAAGACGCACTTACCGTGGTTGCCTGCGATGCTACGCTTGATAAGCCGTCGCCACACTACCCCCACGGGTAGGCGGCCGGAGGTGGCGGCTGCCGAGAGGCTCGCGCTAGGATCCACCGGCAGTGAGCTCTCACGGTACAAGGTACGGGCAGGCGGCCGACCTCCTGCGACGCTGCGGCTACGGTCTGCTGGCCTTCGAAGGGCTGCTGGGATTTGCTCACCTGCTCTGGCCCGAGTTTCGCTGGGGACAGGGGCGCCGGTCCTATTTCAACCTGGACAATAGCCTGACACTGGCCTCGTGGCTGGTCAGCATGCAACTGGTGGGGATCGCGCTGCTGGCCCTGGTAGCGCTGTGGCGAGAGCGGCAGGAGAATCGCGCCGGCGCTCGGGCGACCCACTGGGTCTGGGGGCTTGGTGCGGCCGTCGCCCTCGTGCTCTCACTGGCCGAGATGACACGCTTTCCGCCTCGGCTCGGGCTCCTTGGTCTCCCCACACCCGACATCTACCAGAGCTTCGTGGCCTTTTCCCTCTGGCTGGCGCTGCTCCTGCTTCTCGGCTCTTTTCTGCTGGGGCGCTTGTCTTCGAGCCCCGGCCCGGCAAGACGCCACGCCGTCGTGGGGCTCACGCTGTGGCTTCTCCACTTCTTGATGACGGCGCTGACCCGGGCCGATCCAGTGCCCGAGGGCTGGCTGCTGGGGGTGGCAGGGATCCGGGGTCTCGCCTTGCTGACCGGTTCCACCCTTTTGATCATGGCCGTGGGCGATTACGCACTGGGCAGATGGACGATTGGATCCCACGCCGAGACACAGCCCCTGGTCACCCGCCCGCTGGCCGCTGCGGGAACCACCAGGACGCTGCTCGGCGTTGGTCTGACGACGCTTACCCTCATATCCCTCCAGGTCATTCTCTTCCAGATGCTCACCATCTCCGGCGACTACCTCACGGCTCAGTCGGTGATCGCGGCGGCTCTATTGGGCATCTCTCTCGGTGGTCTTATCGGATTTCTTACGGCCGAAGGGGCTGCGGCCCGGACTCTGGCGGCCGCGAGTCTGCTGCTCCCCCTCACCATCGTCACCGCATTCGGCGCCAGCGTGAGCATGCTGGAGACACCGCTCGTAGCAGCGTCGCTGCTGATGCTCCCGTTTGCGGCAGGAAGCGTGCTGATCAGTATCGTGCTGGTGCGCAATCGATCGCACGTCGTCTACTTCATCGATCTGGTGGGCGCGGCCTTGGGAGCGCTGCTGGTCAGTCCAGTGCTCAGCCACTTCCGCGAGGAGAGCACCATGCTGCTGCTGAGCGCTCTGAGCTCGGCTGCGGCGTTGTGTTTTATCCTGGATCACCCCACTCGACGCGTCCGTTGGTTGCTGGCGACAGCGGCCCTCGTGGCTACGACAATGTTTTCCTGGGCAGCCCTGGGAAACCTCCAGACCGATCGGCTGAACGTGGTGCGGACCGAGCTTCTCCAGCGCTATCCGAACAGCAGAGTCCTTTTTTCGGCCTCCTCTCTTGTCGGGCGCTACGACGTCGTGCGGCGACAACCCGACAATTCGAGTCTCAGCGCGTACGAGAACGGTCGCATCACCGACACGATCCGCAACCGCCCTCCGGAGGAGTATCAGATCGATCCGCGAGTGCCGCATACCCTGATGGAGGACCCCGTGATTCTCATCTTGGGGATCTCGGGTGACGGCATCACCAAGACCGCACGGACTCTGGGCAGCAAGGTCTTCGGTGTCGAGATCAACCCCGCGGTGGTGCGGCTGCAGACCGGGGCGCTGGTTCCCTACAACAGCGACGCCTACCGGGACATCGAGTACGAGGTCGTGGACGGGCGAACCTACATCGAAGAGAGCGCGCGCAGCTACGACATGATCACGCTGATGAACGCTCACGCGGCCCGCGGGCGGACCTCGGGCCGCTCGCCCAGCCCCGAGTACCTGCACACGCGGGAGGCGATGGTGGCCTATCTGAGGCACCTCACCGAGCGGGGTCTGGTCAACGTCGAGGAGCCGGTCAGCCAGCCGCGCCGGGAACCGCCGGTGTGGAAGCTGGTGTTGACGATGCGGGAGGCGCTGCTGGCGGAGGGCCGGCAGGAGCCCGAGCGTCACTTCTTCATCTTCCAGTGGAAAACCGGCCGCAACAACTACATCCAGATCCTGATGAAGAAGAACCCCTTTTCGGCGGCGGAGATCGCGAGACTCGAGTACTGGCTCGACGAGGTGGATCGCCTCCCCGCGACCGAGCGGCGGGAGCGGCGCGAGCTGGGACCGATTCGCGCTCGAACCACCCTCCTCTACGCCCCCGATCAACCCTTCTCCACGATCTACTCGAGGCTGGTCAAGGGCGAGGTCGGCGAGCGACTCGTGGGCGCTCGCAACCTCGTCACCACCACGGATGAGCGACCATTCCATTTCGACGTCGACCCGCTCCGCCCCGAGCTCAAGCAGGCCTACCAGAGAACCCTCGCGCTGGCACTGGTTCTGGCTCCCCTACTTCTCCTGATGATGCGGCGGTACCGGCATGAGGTGAAGACGGCAGTGCCCTACACCCTGGTCGTCTGCCTCACGGGCCTCGGTTATCTGCTGATCGAGATCGTGCTGATCCAGCGCTACGAGATCCTATTGGGATCGCCGGTGGCGACCTTTGCCACGGTGCTGGGGACGCTACTGGTTTTCTCCGGCCTGGGCAGCCTGGCGAGCGGCCGCATGGGCCCACGGGCGGTCTACGTGGCGCTCGGCATCCTCGTCCTCTTGCTCTTTCTGCACCTGCGCTGGAACCCGGCGCTGATGTTTGCCGCCAGCGTTCGCGGGCTGGCGCCCAAGATCGCGGTCTCGATCCTGTCCATCGCCCCTCTCGGCTTTCTCATGGGCGTCCCGTTCCCCTTCGTGCTGAGACAGGGCCAGGAGCGGATCGCACCGGCCGCCGCGGCGATCCTGTTCGCCCTCAACGCGGCCGCCAGCGCCGTCGCGGTTCTGCTGGCGCTGAACCTCGCGACCGCGCATGGCCTGGCTGCCGTTTTTGGCATCGGGATCGTGATCTACCTGGCCGTCGGTCTGGCGGTGATGGCGCTGGGCGTCCCCCGCCTGGCACCCGCCGCGAGCTGGGTTGGCGGCCTCCTGCTGGTGGGCCTGGTGGCTGCCCCCTGGTGGGCCGGGCGTCCGCTCCGCGCCGAGGAGAAGGCGGAGGTCTATCGCGTCTACGCCGTCAGCTACGGGAGCTCGACCTCGCGGGAGAGCCGGGTGCTGGAGAGCGGATCGAGCTCGACGCGGGTACCCTTCGAGTGGCTCTTCTGGGTCGTGCGTAACAACGAGCGGACCGTGCTCGTGGATACGGGTTCGGACGACGTCGACGAGGCTCGGCGCCGTGGCATCGAGCGCTTCGCCCAGCCCCTGGAGCGGCTGCGACAGTTGGGAATCTCCCCACTCGAGGTCACAGATGTCGTCCTGACCCACGCCCATTGGGACCATATGGGCAACCTCGCTCCCTATCGGAACGCCAAGATCTGGATCCAGGAAGCAGAGCTGGAGCATGTCGGATCGCTGGTCAGTGAGGACCGCCCCAGCCGTAGTGGGGTGCGCTTGGAGCATGTCCAGCAGCTCCTCGAAGCCGAGAGAGAGGGCCGCCTGGTCCGCGTGAGGGGAGAGACGCAGCCGGCGCCGGGCATCCAATTACGGCTCAGCGGCGGTCACACCCCGGGCTCCCAATACCTCGTAGTGGAGGCCACGGACGGGCCGGTGGTCATCGCCGGGGACGCGGCCTACGTCTACGACAACGTCCAGTGGCACGAACCGATCGGCAGCGCCGCCGATCACGACGCCAACCTGAGGGCGATTCGGGAGATGCACCGGCTCGCCATCTCACCTTTCTTTATCCTCCCGGGTCACGACCCGCGGGTGATGGACTGGTTCCCCGAGGTCTCGACGGGCATTGTCGAGATCGCCGCGGTGGGCCGCTAGCCAACCGATGCCCGAGAATCCCACCGCCTCGGATCCTCGCCATCGAGAGGCCCTTCGTCTCTTCCGCCTCACCCTGGCAGTCCTGGTGGCGCTCTCGCTATTCTTGGGGATTCTTCATTGGTTCTTTGCCGACCTCAGAGTGGGTGGGGTCTACTGGTTCAACCTGGACAAGGAGCGGAATCTCCCCACCTGGTATAGCGGCATCCTGTTCTTCCTCTTCGGCTGCGCCGGCATTGCCGCCTACTACTGGGAGCGACGGCGCAACACCGAAGGCCAAACCTATTTCCGGGCGCCGTTTCTGTGGCTCGGCGTCAGCGCCATGGGGCTGGCGATGTCCCTGGATGAGGTCACCATTCTGCATGAGAACCTGTTCTGGCAGGAGGTGCGTTGGGCCACGGGGGGCCTCGGCCCGACCTGGCACTACTTGACACAGTGGCAGATCCTCTTCGCACCGGTGATAGCGGTCGCTCTCGCCTACCTGGTGCTGTTCTTCTCTCACCGCCTGGCCGGTAGCGCCGCAAGCCGCCGCTGGTTCTTTGGAGGACTCGGGTGCTGGGTGGGAGCCCTGGTCCTGGAGGCCCTGCGCGAGACCTTCAAAAGCCAGGGCTCTTCCTGGTACGACCTGGCGGTCGTCGCCGAGGAGATGCTCGAGATGCTTGGCGCGCTCGGCCTGCTCGCGGCGATCGTAACCTACGTTCTGGACGTTGCCCTGGCGTTCGAGGCCGAGGGCGACGGGCGGCTGGCGGTCGGGACCCCGCTGGTGACCCGGCGAGCCCTGCTAGCGCTCGCCGTGACCCTGGGTGTGGCCTTAGCGGCAGCCGGGGCGGTCTTTTTCTTCGCCCAGCGACTGGCCTCCGAAGACACTCCGGTCCCGCGGCTGATGCGTGAGGCTCTGGAGTCGCAGCCCCAGTCGTCGCGAGGCGCGCCTTCATATCCCGCTCCGTCGGCGAGGACTGCGGATGCCGTCTGGTTCGACGGTCTCGCCCACGGCCAGCCCCTCACCGATGACCAGATGACCGGGGCGGTTACCGCGCTTCAGGCTGCCCTTTTCGCAGCCGAGACGGAGGAAGCCGGTGCGGGTCTCGCCGGCTTCGAGGATTCCTCTCCCCGCATGGTGTTCTTGTCGTTGAGCGACGGCGCGGCGCGGGCCCGGGTCGTCCGCGGCGGCGGTAGGGATCTGAACGAGGCCCTGGACCAGGCGCTCCAGCAGGCGCGGCCGCTCCTGGCCGCGGGCCCGGCACTGCGCTGGCTGAAGATCGACTTCGTGGAAGGGGTCGAGCCTCCCCTGACGCAGAATCTCCGCGGCCGTTTCCCTCTGGAGCGGGGCGTCGACGGCCTCGCCTTCGATCGTGATTCCGGTCTGGTCTTCCTCCCCGAGGAAGTGCTGACAAACACCCTCGTGTCGAGCGAGGGAGACATGCAGCCCGAGAATCTGGCCGACTATCTGGAGATTGTCGATTCCCCAGGACGCGAGGTTCTGGACCGCCTGTTGGCGGCCGGGACCGCGGAGGTCCGGCTATTCCGCACCCGCGGCTTTTACGTCGATGCCGAACAGGTCCTGCCGCTCTACAGAGGACACCGGCATTCGGTCTCGACGCCGCCTGGAGAGCTGCTGGCAGCGGCGACTCGGGCGGGCGAGTATCTGGAGCGAGCGGTTGCTGCCGACGGCCGCTTCGTCTACTCGTATCTGCCCAAAACCGACCGGGAGAAGGAGAGCTACAACATCCTGCGACACGCCGGTACGGTTTACTCCATGCTCGAGCTTTACGAGGTGACGCAGCGGCCCGAGCTCCTGGCCGCTACGCGTCTTGCCTTCGACTATCTTTTGGACCAGGCCGAGGCTTGCGAAGTCGGCAACGAGACGCTGACCTGCATCGTCGAGGACGGTGAGCTCAAGCTGGGAGGCAACGCTCTCGCCGCCATCGCCTTGGCCAAACACATCGAGGTGACGGGAGAAGAGCATCACCTCCCCACCCTGCGGCGTCTGGGAGAGTGGATCCTTGCCGTTCAGAGCCCCGATGGAGCATTCGCCGTCCACAAGCAGAGCTTCCCGGACGGCGAGGTGGTCGACTTTGTCTCCGAGTACTACCCGGGTGAGGCCCTGCTGGCGCTGGTGAGAATCGCGGCGCTGGACGCCGACCCCAGATGGCTCGACGGCGCCGAGAAGGGTGCGAGCTTCCTGATCGAGACGAGAGACGCCGACGTGCCCGACGCCCGCCTCAATCATGACCACTGGCTGCTCTACGCGCTGAACGAGCTCTACCGGGAGCGCGCCCGGCCGGTCTTTCTCGAGCACTCACTCCGCCTCGCCAGCGCCATTGCGGCCAGCCAGAATCGGGAGCCCGAGTTCCCCGATTGGTTGGGTAGCTACTATCGTCCGCCCCGCTCGACGCCCACCGCCACCCGCACAGAGGGCCTGGCCGCCGCCTACCGACTCGCCCGGGACTTCGGCCATCCGGAGGCGGCCGAACGGTTTCTCGAGGCGATTCGTCTGGGCGTCGCCTTCCAACTCCAGACGCAGTTCCGCCCGGAGTCGGTGCTCTATCTAGCGGATCCGCTGCGGGCGCAGGGCGGCTTTCATCGCAGCCTCACCAACTACGAGATTCGGATCGACTACGTCCAGCACAACATCTCGAGCCTCCTGGCCTACCGAATGATCCTGGAAGACCTGCGGGACTGAGACCATCGAAGGCTGCGGCCGGCGGGGGCCGGCCGGCGGGACCGCTGGTGGGTTGAGGAAAGAGAGAAACGGCGGGTGACGGAGCTCCGACGGTGCCCCGTCACCCGTTGATCCTATAAACGATTAGCCACGACCCTCCTACTTGTCGTCGTCATCGTCGTCGCCATCGTCATCATCGTCGTCGTCCCCATCGTCATCGTCGTCACCATCATCGTCGTCGTCGCCATCATCGTCATCGTCGTCATCATCATCGTCGTCACCAGGGGTGAAACGCTCGCAGGTGTAGCCGAAGTCGACGTCGAGACGCGTCTCACCGGGGCCGAGGTCCAGGGTCGCCATGTGAGGAGTGTCGAGACCGTCGAGGTCGAAGGTCTGGACTAACGCGTAATCACCGGTCGACGAGCAGACGCCGAGGCCCGTGCCGTCATCATCGTCGTCGTCACCATCATCGTCGTCATCACCATCATCGTCGTCATCGCCATCATCGTCATCGTCACCATCATCGTCGTCATCGTCGTCGCCCCAGGTGGGAGCGATGTCCGAGGCTCTCGTTTGGGCAAATGGGTCGAAGTCGAAGACCTCGCAAACCTCTCCTGAGCCATCGTCGTCGTCATCGTCATCATCGTCGTCATCGCCGGAGAAGTTGACGTCAGGCCGTGACTGGCTGCCAACGAAGGCGGCACCTGACCGCGTCTTGCGACCGATGAACCGGTTGCCGTCGTCATCGTCATCGTCGTCATCGTCGTCGCCAGGCGTGCCGTTGGGGCAGTCTCTGCAGAGCGACACTCGATCCCCATCGCTGTCGTCATCATCGTCGCCATCGTCATCGTCGTCGCCGTCGTCATCATCGTCGCCATCGTCATCGTCGTCGCCGTCGTCGTCATCGTCGCCATCGTCATCATCGTCGCCGGTGAAGACGCCCGCGTTGTCATCGTCGTCATCATCGTCGCCTTCGACTCCATCATCGTCACAGAGGCAGCAGACGGGCAAGGTGTCGACGTCGACCATAACCGAGTAGGTAGCGGCCACAAGGCCGCTGAACATGTACAGCCCTGACCCGTCGGTCGTCGTCGTGGCGATCAAAGCGCCGGAGCCATCGAGCAGCTTGACACCGACGTCCGGAATACCTGGCTCGCCCGGATCCTGGACGCCATCGGCGTTCTCGTCGAACCAGACGAAATCTCCGAGCTTGCCGAGGCCCGGCTCCACCACAACGGTGGAGGGATCGCAGTCGGTGACCGTCACTCCGCCGCGCTCGCCCGCGACGCAGGCCTCGTTGGTAAAGGTCTGAGCCACAGCCGGAGCGATGCAGGTGTAGCTGAACGAAGCGCCGGCGGCGAGAGCACCGATGGCGCGGTCGCAGGCGGGCACCAGGACATCCGTGACCACTACGTTTTCGAGATCCTCCGGACCGGTGTTGGTCACCACGATTTCAAATGTGACGTCGGAGCCGGGGGGAAACGGCCGGGAATCCGAACCCTCCGCCTGCTTACGAATGTCGATTTCGATGATCTCCACCGTCGAGGGGTCACAGTCGTCGACGGATGTGCCGTCACCCATACCTCCCACGCAGGCCTCATTGATGAAGCTTTGCGTCACGTCCAGTGCGCTGCAGGTGTAGGTGACGCTCGCGCCCACGGCCAAATCGCCGATGGGACTGGCGCAGCCGGGAACTTGAGCATCGGTCACCGCCACGTCGCTGAGATCGACATCACCACAATTGCTGACCTCGATCTCGAAGTCGACGTCCGAGCCGCTCGGGAAGACGCGGGTGTCGGGACCCTCCGTCTGCTTGCGGATGTCGACGCAAGGCTCGTCCACCTCGACCTGGAAGCGGATGTTGTCGATCAGTCCCGAGCCGTTGAGCGCCACCTCCATGCGGGTCACGCCGGCGGTGGGGCCCAGGCTGCGGTTGGGATCGAGACCATTGTCTCCGGTCGCGATGTCGCCCACAAAGCCGACCAGATTGTTGGCGGCGTCGAACATCTGGACGGTGGCGGCGCCCTCCTCCTTGTCGAGGATCGCCATCTCCACCAGGGTGACGGGTCCGATTGCCGAGAAGTCGAACGTGAACTGCGGGTTGAAGTTGGCGTTGCCCTCGTCATTCGGATCGTCGATGAGATCATCGCCGTCGACGTCTCTCAGATTTGTGGCGATGATCAGACCCTTCTCGAGAGGCGGATCCGGGCAGTTCTCCCAGGCTCCCCCGACTTCACCCGTTCCGTCGGCGCTCACCCCGGGACCGGGCGGGGTGCAGGTCTCGTTGGGCGAGCCAATATCGAGGTCGCCCACCGGATTGGCGGTGTCGAAGATGACCGCAGCGTTCCTCCCCCCGATCTGGGGTCGCGAGTTGTTGCCTAAGACGGTGACGTCTCCAAGAACCGTGCTGAGCACGGTAAACGGATTGAAGGCGTCGCCGTCTTCCGTCAAGGAGTAGTAACCCCTGGGAAGATCGTTGAAATCGATGACCAGGTCGACCGCGGCACTGGGCACCGGGGCCGCAGCCGGAGAGCTCAGGCGCGGCGGAACAGTTTGCGGCGTGCGAAGATCGTTGACTCCCCACACAACCCCGGCCAAACAGACGATCGCGGCGAGAAAGACGGATACTCCGGTCCGACCTCTAATCATGAAGCCCTCCTGTTCGTGAAATTGCGCACTGAGTCGTCAACTCGATTCTCACCGAGCACAGTTAGTTCAACCAAGCACAGTTAGTTCAATAGTAGATCCTGACCCCGTCAGGGGATCGTCAGGGATGTATGCAGATTGTACTATCTATCAAGGGCCTGGCGGCCTTGGTCCTCGGGAAGATTCTCACTCCTCCGCCTGCGGGTCAATCCCTGGTTTCCTCTGGCACATCCCGTCGCAGAGAAATGCAGCCAAATCTGAGAGGTTTCGAGGTGAGATTCCGTCTATGAGGGTGTAAGCAGGTAAATCTCCTTACAATTTCTGTGATATCATTGATTCGTAAGGAAACAATATGCCGAAATCGACCCTCACTTCTAAAGGCCAAGTCACCATCCCAAAAGCCATCCGGGAGCGCCTCGGTTTGAACAAGGGGGACACGCTCGAGTTCATCATCGAGGATGGCCGACGGATCGTGGTGCGCCCTGGGGAGCGGGATAAAGGTGTCTGCGGCGTACTACGCGATTTCGCCCCTAGCGAACCGATTTCCGTCAGCGAAATGGAGGCTGCGGTCAGGCGGCGCGCAGCCCGCAAGACCTCTTCGCGAACTCGATGATCGGCCTCGACACGAATGTCGTCGTCCGTCTCATGATTGAAGATGACGAGACTCAGGCGCGGCGGGCCCGACGACTCCTGGACGAGGCCGCCGAGCGGGACGAGCCGGTCTTCATCAGTGACATCGTCCTGAGTGAGCTCGAGTGGGTGCTCGATTCCGCCTACCAGGTTCCTCGCCACCGAATACTCGCAGCCGTCAACGCGCTCGCCGGCGACACCCGGTTTTGCTTCGAGGACCAAAACCGCGTCACATCGGCCCTCGGCCTCTATCAACGGGGCAAGGGCGACCTTGCCGATTACCTACTCGGCCTGCAGGGAGAGAAGGAGGGGGCACAAACGACCTTCACCTTCGACCGCGCCCTCCGAGGAGACGCGCGGTTCACCCTCCTCCGCAGCTGACTGCTAATCGCCAAAATGAACAGCTAAGGGACATTCGACGGGTCTGATAACTCGGGCCTGGGCTGATCCCTAGATTCCCCTGGCATGTTTTCTGGTTTGCACCTTTTCTGCAGTTGGCGGCCGAAACGCTCCGACGCGACCCACCCCTTCGGGTGGTGCGCTCATCGATCGCTGGGTGTATGGGTGGAGCTACCACAAAAAGGTAAGCCGGCCCAAGGGCATGGGCCCAACGCTACGGATCTTCCCGTTGAGATAGCCAGCCAGACGGAGGCGAGTAGCAGAACCGAAACCCATTTGGAGATCGAGCCATGGCCACAATTTCTGAGTCAGTCGAAAAACACCACAAACTGATTATCACGGTGCTCGTGCTCATTATTCTCACGTTGGCTGCCTCCTGCATGTTCCATGATGTACTCCCAATCTGCCACTACGTGTTTGGGTGTGATCATGGGATGCACGTTGCTGCCTCTTAATAAGAGTGCGCAACGGTGGCGGAAACTGCGTGGGGACTTGTGCTCCGCGGAGCGGTGCGTCAGATGGCACGTCTGCAATCAACCAAGGAGAGGAAACCATGGCAACGCTGGCGTCGGTTCTTCAGGTCATCCACATCCTTGCCGCGATTCTGATGGCGTGGCCCTTCTATGCGCTGGTAGCCGTCAACGAGCGTGGGCGACTGGGTCCACCTCTTGGCGACCGCGTGGACATCTATCTTGAGAACGTCGTGAGGGGTCGGGTCATCCCGTGCTTTGTCTTCCAGGCAACGGTCATGGGTACAGGTCTGTCTCTGATCTTTCTGCACGGGCTCGGCCTTGCTGGCCTGCTAGCGAACCCGGCCCTGGGCGCGAAGTTTTTCTTGCTCATCGTGATCGCAGCACTGCTCGGCTACGTCCATGCGAAGGTACAGCCGCAAATCGATGGACTCTTCTCCACTTCGCCGGGCACCCCGATGTCTTCGGATGTTGCGGACGCCATCAATGCGCTTCGCCTGCGGCGCAAACGGCTGGCATCGATCTGTTTGTTTAGCGTTCTCACGATGGCGATGCTCGGAGTACAGTCCTGGAGGCCATTCCCGGTCTGGCTGACGCTCGCTTTATTGGCGGCTCTTGCGCTTTTCACCTATCGGGCATACAGGAGCACGATGCCCTACGGCTGGGCATAGGCGTGCTCACGGATCTGCGAATGGAGGGACCTATGGGCAAGCACCTAGCTGTTAACGTTGACTGTCACAACTGCCGCGAGCCCAGCGACCGGGTGGTATTCGACATCACTATCGCCTCGCCGCGGGCAGAGACTTTGCAGGTGAACGGCGAGTTCGTTGACGCCGTGACCCTTCGTATTCGAGGAACTCTCGGTTTCGAGGATCTTCGACGGGAACTGCGAGACGCACTCAGCCGTTTTGATGTCGTCCAGAGCTAGGGCAAACGGTGCCCCTGAGCCTGGGCGTCGAGCCAGAATTTTCCCAATCGCAGGAGGTGTCCCATGCAAGACATGCCTTCCAGTGAATTCACTGCCATCGCGAGCAATTTGGCCATCGTGATCCCGGTCCTGCTTGCGCTAATCGGAGCGCTAATTGTCTACTTCGTGCTCATGGTCAGGGCAATCATCGATATGTTGCGACACGATGCGAACGGAGTGCTTCTCGGTTTCGCACTCCTAGCCCTGATGCCTCTCCCGCCGTTCGTGGTCATGGGGATCATGGTTCTAATCATCTGGCAATACCACAAGAGGGATATCCTTGCAGGGAAGAGCCAGGGGCGGGGTAGGCCCTAGACCCTGGGTTCCTCTGACACCTTTTCCGCACCTTTTCCGCTTCAGCTCGTTTGCGGAGTTGATCGGGGAAGTGACGCTTCTAACTGTTGGCCAGGTCGCAGTAACTCAAACTTGAGCAGTTGATCCAGGGAGGCAGAATCATGTGGAGATTGCTCAAGAGCGCCATACCGATTCTTGTCCTGATGGGAGGCTGCCTCGGAACTGGCTGCACTTCAGTGGCGACTTCGGACGGTGGCCCAGTAACCCACTCGGACCAGGGACCAGCCAAGAGTCAGGGGCACGGGCCGCCACCCCATGCGCCGGCCCATGGCTACCGAGCAAAAACTCACGATGACGTAGAGCTTTCCTTTCGATCTGATCTGGGGGTTTATGTCGTCGTCGGACATTCGGGCTACTACTACGGTGACGGTGTCTACTATCGACAAAACGATGGGACTTGGTCTGTCAGCGCCCAGTTCGAAGGACCCTGGGAGACGTGTTCGGAAAAGAAACTCCCACCTGGTCTGCAGAAGGTCAAAAAGGGCGGCAAGGGGAAGGCCAAGGGCCACTCTGGGTAGGCAGCACCTAGCCGACTTCCTATAGTCCGGGGAGGTGCTCCTCAGATTCCTCGGCACCTATTCTGGTTGCGCTCGGCGGCCCCAGGAGCGGTGATCATCACCGGGTCTTGTCTTCGGCTAGATCCGGCGTCTCACACCGTGATGATGACTTTTCCCCGCGCGTGTCCTTCCTCGAGATACCGAAGAGCTTCAGCAACCTCACTCAACGGATAACGTCGATCGATAACAGGTACTACTTTGCCCGCTTCGAGAAGTTCTTTCACAAAAACCAGGTCCTTGTTGTTCATATTCGCCATCATGAAGCCCATCTTCTTACCGGTCATTGAAATCCATGGTCCTAGGAACAGGACTTGGAACAGTTGAACGAGGGAACCGCCGATCAGGACGTAAATTCCCTTGGGACTCAATGCACGCCTACAGTCTGAAACCGAACGATATGCCGCAGCATCGATAATCAGGTCATAACGCCGCCCATTTTGCGTGAAATCTTCTCGAGTGTAATCAATGACGTGATCCGCCCCAATGGAGCGCACCATGTCCAAGTTCCTCGTGCTGCACACGCCCGTGACTTCAGCTTTGAACGCTTTGGCAATCTGCACCGCGAACGTACCCACGCCACCAGACGCACCATTAATCAAAGTCTTTTGCCCCGGCTGAATCTGTCCTTTATCGCGAAGACCCTGGAGGGCGGTGACTGCCGCGACAGGTACGGCCGCTGCTTCCTCGAATGTCATGCTGGCCGGTTTCAGCAGTAATCGATCTTCAGTGACGCACACATACTCGGCGAAACCCCCAAACTTGCTGGCCCCGAATACCTCATCACCTCGTCTAAACTGCTTTACATTTCGGCCGACCGCTTCGACCCGCCCCGCTATGTCGATTCCGAGTATCTTGTGTTTCGGTTTTAAGAGCCCATCGCCCATTAGGCGGATGAAAAAGGGGTCGGCTCTCAGGGTATGCCAGTCGGCAGGATTTGCGGACGCCGCATGAACCTTGACCAAGACTTCATCGTCCCGAGCGGTCGGCTTTTGGATCTCTTCACATCTAAGAACGTCGGGTGAACCATAGTTGTCATGGACAATTGCTTTCATTTTCCTCTCGCTTGTGAGGCACCATGCCCCGAGTTTCACTGTCGAGGCCGATAAGGGCCTATGAGAACTGTAGAAAGAGCAAGCGACCGCGACACTGCACCCAGAAGGAGACCGTCCGGGAGGTCCACTTTGTATCCGTGGTCACTTGCTCCTTCGGTCATCTGGTACGAGTTCCCGAATCGGCGAATAGGTGCCCGAATAGGTGCCACCCATTAGCGGGCTCCGTGTCAAGGGGTAGAGCTTGCCCCTGGGGAGGGGGAGCTCCCCGGTGGCGATTGGGATTGGTTTAACGGCTCGAGCTTTCAGTTCCGCAGCCGGGTTCT
>JBAUDS010000366.1:0-6330 GCA_049678185.1 Thermoanaerobaculia bacterium | reverse complement strand
AAGCGGCCGGCCTCCGTGCCGGCCGGCACTCCACCAACTGCCTATCCTGCCTCCAACTCGGTGCCGGCCCGCAGGATGTCTAGATAAGCGGTGTATCTGAATGTGCGGTCCCGTTTGCGGCCGGTGGCCTCGGTCAGCACGCCGGAATCCACCAACGCCTTGACCGCTTTGGCAGCCGTGGGTTTGGTCGTCTCGAGTAGCTTCCTGGCGCCGCCGATGGTCACGACCGGGTGTTCAGGGAGCTGCTCGAACAAACGCGCCGCCATGAGAGTGCCCGATGGCGCCGCGACTACTCGCCCGCGGTCGGCGGCGACGAGCGAGTGGAGCTCACGGGCTGCCGTTACTGCCTCGCCAGCTATGGTAATGACCCCCTCGAGAAAGAACCTTGTCCACCCCTCCCAATCGCCCTCTGAGCGCACGGCGCCGAGTCGGTCGTAGTACTCCTGCTGGTGACGCTTGAAATAAAGACTCAGGTAGAGCAGCGGCTGCGCCAGGAGCCCCCAGTGCTCGAGGAGGAGCGTGATCAAGAGTCTGCCGATGCGGCCATTGCCATCAAGGTACGGATGAATCGTCTCGAACTGTACGTGCGCCATCCCCACCCGAACGATGGATGGAAGCTCATCCGCAGAGTGAATGTACTTCTCGAAGCCCGACAGAACCTCGGGTAGAGCCGCCGGTGGAGGCGGCACGAAAATCGCGTTTCCCGGGCGAGTGCCACCAACCCAGTTCGGCGACTTACGAATCTCCCCCGGCCGCCGGTCAGCACCCCGTACCCCCTTCACGAGCCGTCGGTGGGCCTCGTTGAGGAGCCGCATCGAGATGGGAAGCCCGTCCTCCCGTCCGATTTGCTTCCGAGCATAAGCAACGGCTTCCAGGTAGTTGCAGATCTCCTCGAGGTCGGATTCGGCAGGCCCTGAGTCGGTGAACCCTCCAGCTTCCATCGTCAACAGATCCACCAGCGTTGCCTGTGTTCCTTCGATCTGTGAGGAGACCACGGCCTCCTTGCGCACGAAACCGTAGAGAAACCAGTCGAGCGAAGGCACCATCTCACTGGCGAGCTCCAGCCTTGCCAGCTCGTGCTCGGCGTCGTGGACGAAGGTCCTGGTTTCCGTATCCAGCGCCAACTGGGGATTTTCCGGAGGCAACGGGTACGGGATGAAGGCCGCCACCTCCTCGCCCCCAGCAGTGATGCGCTCGTATTCTCCGGTCGTCCGGTTCATAACTTCACCTTGGGTAAGGGTTCTTTCCCAAAACGATAAGAAAGTAAAGACTCCTTTCCTAAAGGGGGAAAGTGTTTCCCATGTACTGAGGCCAAACTGTTACCCATGTGGTGAGGCCACACACCTCCGTGCCGACCGGCGTGGGGGAGGGGTCAAACGCCTCCTCCCGCCTCAGTGAACCGAAGTCTCGCTGGACTGCTGGGACTCGCGCTCGGCCCTTGGCGGGACAAGACCGGACTCGACCATCAGCCGCTCGAGATCTCGCCAGGCGATTCTCAGCACCCCGGCGTGGTAGTCGACCGCTTCGATTTCGAGTCCATCGAGCTTGCAAGTGATGGTGTAACCCTCGGACGCAAATACCCGGCTCGGACGCTGCTCGGAGGCCTGCTCCTTCTTCCTTTTCATCCTCATCCGTTCCCCCTTCTGTCTCTTTCGGCTTCTCCTCGAGACGAAGCGGCCGGCCTCCGTGCCGGCCGATCGCCACCGCCTGCCAGCCCGAGTCTCTCACGCCCACATGCCAGTTCCTGTCAGTCAACCGACCACACCCTTGGAACGCGACATCAGAGTCCAGACCAGCGATTGCGGCAGCCTGAGGTTGAAGGAGTGCAAAATCGAGGGGCAGGAAGGGGATGGCTTTATCACCAAGTGTTCGGACGACCCCATATATGAAGCTGAAATGCTGGTCATAGATGCTGAGCTGAAGCTGCTGTCAGTAGACTCGACTGCGCCCGATGACACGGACTCAGACGAAGAGGAGTCGTCTGGAAAGGACGATCCCGAGGCATACCCAGATTCTTGAGCCGACATCAGTCTCGGCCCCAACCGCAGCGACCGGGAGGTCAGTCTCAAGCCGTGAGCTCTACTGTGTGGAGGGGCTGAGTGGCCGAGAAGCGGGTGCTCCGCGGAGCAGGCCTTCGGTGCTCAGGTCCTCATCGAGGTCGGGCCAGTGAATTCCAAAGCCGCCGGCCGAAATCCGCCAGTTGGCTCGCTCTTCCGGCGATGCCGCCAGCAATCGGGGGTACCAAGTCAGAGGTACAGAGATCGAGCGACCGTCGAGAAGATCAACGACGAGGCAATCGTCTGTAAACGACACGTTCTCGACTCGCTCGTCGGCCTTAGCGCCCGTGATAGCCATACCATCCCTCCAAAAGTGCGACTCTGTGCTGCCCTAGAATCACTCTAATCCGCCGCAGTTCCCTCGGGCCGAAACCCGTATTCCGAGCAAGGTCCAACGGCTCGAGCCAGAATTTCGCAGAAGAATCGTCGCGGTCCACATGGACATATGGCGGCTCGTGCGGCTCATGACTGAAAAAGTATACGCGATAGGGACCGTGTCTCAGAATGGTCGGCATCATCCATTTATGACGGATTCGCACGGCACGATCTTTCACCGAGTCGTCGAGGCGACTTTCCTCCCTCTGCCCGAAACTCGAAGCGGCCGGCCACCGTGTGCCGGCCGAATCCGTGGATGGCAACAAAGCGTGATCTACCGAGGAGAAAGGATCAGGGCAGACGCGTAATCCCGGGCCAGTAGTCGAAACCCTCGTCCAGGGTCAGGATCTGGTCGAGACCGTACCTCTCCATGACCGCCAGGTGCAGGCAATCGCGACCGGAGAGGCGGCGCTGGGCGGTGGTGATCTCCCTTGCCCGCTCGGTGTCCTCCCTGGTAATGGGAAAGACTCGCTGGACAAGAGTATCGAGCAGGGCAAAGCAGTCGCCGATGGCCTGCCGGCGATCGATTGCCACATACCGGTGGATCACTTCTTGATAGACCTCCGCACTGGTCACAAAAGTGCCATCGACCCGGGCGCGAAAGAATGCTTCCAACCGATCCCGGCCGCGATGAGAGCTCCCCACGAGATACATGGGGACGTTGGAATCAATGAAGATCACGGCCCTTTTCGATACTGGCCAGAATCTCTTGGATATCGCCGGTCGGGTGACCACACTCGAGAGCTCGCTCCACGGCCTTCAACTTGTCGTCGGCGCTCGGACCCTCTTGCCTCCGCTGAGCCCGTCTGAGGGCATGCCGAGCCCATTCGCTGAGGGTCATTCCTGCCCGCTCTGCACAATTGCGCAAGACCTCGATCTCCTCGTCGGGCATGACGATTTGCAATCTCTTACTCATACTCATAAGTATACCCACTCCAGCCAAACCAATCAAATTCAAGGAGTTGCCAGCATCCTTCGCCCCCACCAATCTTCTATAGACGGATTTGAGACGAGAATCCTCCCTCCATTCGAAGCGGCCGGCCTCCGTGCCGGCCAAAAGAAGCCGTCGCTTTCTTGACGACAGTTTGTTGGCCTGTGTTAGAATCTATTACAGGAGGAAATGACTTATGCGGCGCACAGTTACGGTGAGTCTGCCTGAAGAACTAGCCGATGAGCTCGACTCCCTCAGCGCGCGTGAAGGTACCAGCCGCAGTGAGGTGGTGCGCGAGGCCCTCCGGCGCTACTTCGCGGTGCAGGAATTCAGAAGGATCCGGCGCTCGCTTCTGCCCGAAGCCGAGGCCAAGGGTCTGCTGACCGATGAGGATGTCTTCCGGCAGATCTCGTGAAGGTCGTCCTCGACACGAATGTGTTGATCGCCGCGTTCACGACCCGGGGACTCTGCTCCGAGTTGCTCGAGCGCGTACTCTCCGATCACGAGCTGATTGTTAGTACGCACCTACTCGTGGAGTTCGAAAGGGTGCTGGTGGGGAAGCTCGGCTTCACTGAAGCGAAGGTGAAGCAGGCCGTGGCACTCTTGCGTAGGGTCGGGGTGATCGTCGAGCCAGTCCCCCTCGACCGTCCGGTCTGCCGCGACCCGGACGACGACCTGGTCTTGGCTCTTGGAGTTCAAGCCGGCGCCAAGTGCATTGTCACCGGCGACCGAGACCTGCTGGACCTCGAGAGACTCCAAAGCGTCCCCATCCTCTCACCGCGCGATTTCTGGATCCTCGAAGGCAAGCGCTAACCGAACAAGCTTGTCGGTACACACGGGAAGGTAAGGAAGGCATGTCCTGCCGCCGCTGCGGGGGAGGCCAAGCTGCCAGCTCATCGCCAAACTGACAAGGCCACTCTGCCTCGATCGGGATCAGTGGACCGAGCTCCCGCTGCAATCCTGGGGCTCGCGGCTCGTTTTAGGCGGGACCCAGCCAGCCTCGACCATCAGCCGCTTGATCTCCCGCCAGGGGAAGGACGTGCCGGGCTCCGGCGCGGAAGGCTCAGAACGAGAAGATCGCCGAAAGAGAGATGGTGTCGCGCAGTTTCGAGAGGTCGGCCCCGAGGTCGATCTGGAACCGCTCGAAGGCCACTCCGAAGCCCAGGGCGTAGTGGAGCTCGTCGGTTCCCGGCGACAGGATCGCCTGGACGAGGTCGTCCCCCTGCGTGGCCCGGATCCGGTGGTCTGGGTCGAGCCAGACGCCGAGCCGCAGGGCCAGGACGGGTCGATTCTGGAGAAAGGCGTACTCGCCGCCCAGGTGGATCTCGTTTGCGTCCCGGATCGTCACCTCGGGATTGCCCCCGAAGATCACCGAGTACTTCACGAAATCCCATTCGAAGCTCGCGGTCAAGCGCCCGTCGGGTGAACGGTAGGACGCCCCGAGGCCGAAGACGGGTGGAAATTCCCAATCGCCCATAAGCCGAAAGTCGACTAGATTGTCGGGCGTACCAGCCGGTCCGGGCCGCCCCTCCCAGACGGTGGTCGCGCTGAACGAGGAGCGAAAGGACCCGCCCAAGCTCCAGCGGTCGGTCACCCGCCAGAGGAGGCCGGCGACCAGCCCAAAAGCCGAGTCCTCCGCTCGGGTCGTTCGCCGGAAGGGAGATCGATCCGGCAGATAGGAGTTGGCCGAGAAGAAGGCTTCCAGGGTGTCGTTGTCGGGTAGATAGGCGGGTTGGTCGATCGTCACGTTGATCTCGAGATAGGTCAGCCCGAGTCCCAGACTCAGCGAATCGGTGATTCGTCGAGCCGCCGAGAAGCCCCAGCTCGAGATGTCGAGATCTGTGGTGCCCGGCTGATCCAGCCACCGGTCGGTGTCGAGATAGGTCGAGCCCTCCGCGAAGAGCCCATCGGTGGCGAAGGCGGACGAGAACTTCGCCAGCTGATGGCGGTAGAGGGCCAGCGACCAGGGCTTGCGCGGATAGACGAAGGAGAGAAACGAGAGCCCGGTGAAATCGGTCGTCGACTCGTCCCACCGCAGGCCCGGCGTGGTGTCGATGCCGAGGCCCGTGGGAAACCCGCTCGCCCGTCCGCCGACCACGAAGGGCGTCGAGTAGGTCCACGACCGCCCCTCCAGCGAGATCTCGGGGCGGGTGAGCTGGTTCAAGCCCGCTGGGTTGGCATAGGCCGCCGTGGCGTCGTCGGCCAGCGCCACGAAGGCGCCGCCAAAACCGAGGCTCCGGGCGCCGGGATTCGAGAAGCTGAACTCTAGGGTGAGAACCCCCTGGGCGACGGCGGCCGAGGCGGCCAGCCAGGCGAGCGGCAGAATCAGCAGTCGGCCACCCCTGCTCATAACCAACTGCATACCAGAAGATCCCCGGCAACGGAACACCCGCCGGGGTGGGGGCGATCCCGGGCTGGCGCTAAGCGGACTTCTTGCGGCGCGGCTTTCCGGCCGAACGACTCTTGCCGATCAGCGATGGCTTGAGGAGGTGTCTACTTCGCCCTTGGTGCCGTCGGCAAATTCGACGTGCAGCCTATAGTCAGGAAGCGGCCTCACCTCTCGCACTTCGTACATCACGTAAATCCTACTTCAAGGGAGAGATCCGCGCCCCACTCATCGCCAAAACTACCAACTCAACGGCTAAAATGACCAACTCATCGCCAAACTGACAAGCCCCACAGAGCACCGAATGACGACCGCCCCTGACCGCATTCTCCTCAACCTCGCCGACGGCCACCGCCGCGTCGTCGAGGTGATCCCCCTTTTCGAGCCCCACGACTTCCTCCGCATCTCGCGCGAGGCCGCCGTCAACCTCCGCCGCATCCGTGACATCCGCCTCCGCCCCTCCGGCCGCGACTGGGAGGTCAAGCTCGAGCCGCCGGTCAACAAGGTACTCCCCGTCAGCCGCTCGCTGCTGAGTTCTCTCTGGCAGGCCTATGAGGTGGGGAAGTAGCCCCTACCCCCGC
>JBAUDS010000365.1:0-3417 GCA_049678185.1 Thermoanaerobaculia bacterium | reverse complement strand
CCCGAGACCGGCGAGCCGGTCATCGTCGACTACAAGACCGATCTTGTGGAAAGCGAAGATGAGTTGGCGGCACGGGCCGAAGCCTATGCCGCCCAGGAAGAGGTCTACGCCAGGGCCATCCAGCAAGCCCTCGACCTCCCCGCCCCACCCCGCACCCAGCTGTGGTTTCTGTGGACCGACCGGGTGTGGGAAGGGTGAGAGATCGTCATCGGTGGCTGTCGATATTCCCTCGCGCTTCCTGGCAAAATGGGACACAATCGCCTGCCGAGCACGCCATGTCGACCCTCAACGATCTCTCCACTCCAGCGCTGGTTCTGGACCTGCAAAGACTGGAGGCCAATGTCACACAAATGGCCGCCAAGACCGCTCGTCTTGGCGTCTCGCTGCGGCCCCATATAAAGACTCACAAGTGTGTCGAGATCGGCCAACTGCAGCTCGAACAGGGCGCCCGGGGAATCACCGTGTCCACCCTCGAGGAGGCTCGGGCTTTCGCGGACCAGGGATTCACAGACATCACCTGGGCCTTTCCGGTCATTCTCAACCGACTGCAGGAGGCCAGAGAGATCGCCGACCGGGTGACGCTGCGACTGGTGGTGGACAGTGTGGAAGCGGTCGTCGCTCTCGAAGAGACCGCCTACCCGTTCCACGTCTGGCTCAAGGTGGACTGCGGCTATCACCGGGCCGGTGTCGACCCGGCCGGGGATGCCGCCATTGATTTGGCCCGTTGGCTTCACGAATCCCCGTCCTTGAGGTTCGACGGCCTGCTGACCCATTCGGGACACGCCTATCATCCCGGACCCTCCAAGGGAATCCGGGAAATCGCCGAACAGGAGCGGAAGGTGATGGTGCTGCTGGCCCAACGCCTCCGCCTGCAGCAGATCGAGGTGCCCCGCCTCTCGGTGGGCTCGACGCCGGCCATGTCACAGGTCGAGAGCCTCGATGGAATCGACGAGGCTCGACCGGGCAACTATGTCTTCTACGACTACATGCAGTGCCGGCTGGGTTCCTGCACTCCCGCGAACTGCGCCCTCACCGTGCTCTCGAGCGTCGTCTCCTGTCAGCCCGAGGCGGGACACTCGGTGGTGGACGCCGGTGCCCTGACCCTGTCCAAGGACACCGGGTCCGACGGACCCGGGGGACCGACGATGGGAGAGGTCTTTCGGGACTATGCGACCGGCCGTCTGGAGCGAGACACCCGGCTGCGCTCGCTCTCCCAGGAGCACGGCATCCTGACAGCGCCTCTACCGGTCGGGTCGCGGGTGCGCATTCTGCCCAACCACTCCTGCCTTACCGTCGCCTGTTTCGACGAGTACGCCGTCGTCCGCGGCGATCGAGTGGTCGACAGCTGGAAGATCTGGCGCGGTCGCTAGGCTCCTCCACCCACCGATGGGAAGTCGACAGGTCCACCTGGACAAAACCGGGGGAGCCCGCCGACTGGCGAGCTCCCCCAGAAAGTAAGAACCTTCAATTCAGCCTGGCTGGTAACCGACGCTCTAGTCGATTGCGGGGATGCGCAGCACCTGGCCCGGATAGATCTTGTCGGGGTCGCTCAGCATCGGCTTGTTAGCCTCGAAGATGGCCGGGTACTTCATCGCGTTGCCGTAGTACTTCTTGGCAATGGCGGAAAGCGAGTCGCCGCTCTGCACGGTGTAGTACTGAGCCTCCGCCGCCTGCTCGGCCACCTCCAACTGGTTGTCGACCCGGGCGATGCCGGACGTGTTGCCAACTGCAAGAACGATCTTCTCGCCCTCCTCCTGGGTCGGCACCTTGCCGCTAACCGTGGCCAGGTCGTCGTCCACCTTGATGGCCAGGTCTTCGACCGATAAATCGAAGCCCTCGACCAGCTTGACCAGCGCCATGGCCTGGCGACGCTCGTTGAGCTGCTTGCGCTCTTCGGCGCTGTACTCGACAGTCTTGGCCTGAGGCTCCGGCTCCTCATCCTTGCCAAGGATCCTGGCACCAGCATCCTTTACAAAATCGAAAAGACCCATGACTCTTCCTCCATCTCAAATGGGTTATCTATTACAGCTCACTTCTTGATCAACGCGACCAGGATGAGCAGTATGACCGCTCCTACAAAAGCCGTTATCAGAGATCCGACGTGCCCACCCACCGAGATCCCCAACTCTCCAAAAAGCCATCCACCGAGAATCGCCCCGATAACACCGACAAGCAGGTTGGCAACGAGGCCAAATCCGCCACCCCGCAGCAGCTTGCCGGCCAAGAATCCGGCAACGAGGCCAATGATCAGAAACCAGAATATTTCCATGCACCCTCCATTACCATCCAGTAGAACGTATCAAGCCAGCCCAGCAAGGAAGAGGCTTTCGATTCGGTGTCCCGGCACTCTCGAAGGACCGAGAGTTTACCACCCACTTCTGCTCTCAGTCGATGTAGCCGAGGGCGCGGAGGGCCTCCAAATCCTCTTCCGAGAGCGACGGCGGTGGCAGCTCGTCGGCCACCGCCAGACCGGCCCGCACGATCTCCAGCCAAGCCCGCAAATCGTCCGAGATCTCGGATTGAGGCGTAGCCAGGTCCTGCTGCTCGCTCGGGTCGGCACCGAGGTCGAAGAGTCGGCGGAGACTCTTGGGAACTCGGAGGATCTCCTTTATGCCGTTCTCCAGCCGCGCCACTTCGAGTAGCCCACGCTGCCGCGTCTTGGTGGGATCCTCTTTGGGCGAGGTCACCCCCTTGTGCGCCTGGTAGTAGGTCACACGGCCGGCGGGCGCGAGCTTCTCATCCCACAGCACCGGTGTCCAATCCATCCCCTGGAAGAAATCCGGCACGGGCAGGCCCACAAGGGTCAAAAGAGTCGGCGCCAAGTCGGTGATCAGCGCCGGTGCCTCTAGTTCGCGCGGTGCGATCCGGCCGGGCCAGGTTATCCCCATGGGGATGTGCAGGGTCGCGTCATAGACGTGCCGGCCGTGTCCCCAATAACCGTGCTCACCCAGACTCTCTCCGTGATCGGCCGCAAAGAGAGTGATCATCTCGCCGGCGGGAACAAGATCTGCGGCGTGCTCGAGCAGCCTCGAGATGTGGTGGTCGACATAGGCGATCTCGGTATCGTATTTGCCACTGGCCGAATAGAGATTGCCATCGGGAGCGGCTCCCAGCTGATCCAAGAAGGCCCGCTGGAGCTTGTAGGGGGCATGGGGCTCGACATAATGGACCCAGAGAAGGAAGGGCCGCCCGGGCTGCTTCTCGAGCTGTTGTGTGAGCCACTCGGACGCCCGGTCGGTGAGGTCTTCTGCCGTCGATTCTTTCTTGACCATCCCGAACCAGCGGGCTTTGGTCATCACCTCCTCGTAATCATCGAACTGTCCCGCCATCCCCCAGAGCTCGTCGCGCAGGGTCCAATTACCCACAAAGGCAGCGCCCTTGTAGCCGTGGTGGCGCAGGATCTTGGAAACCGTGAGG
>JBAUDS010000364.1:0-2200 GCA_049678185.1 Thermoanaerobaculia bacterium | reverse complement strand
CCGCCAAGCTGGGTGAAGGCGGCATGGGCGAGGTCTACCGGGCCGAGGACACCAAGCTCGGCCGCGAGGTGGCGATCAAGGTGCTCCCTGAGGCGGTGGCCGCGGATGCGGAGCGACTCGCCCGCTTCGAGCGCGAGGCCAAGGTCCTGGCCAGCCTCAACCATCCCCACATTGCCGGCATTGATCAGGTCGAAGAGGCGGACGGAGTTCACTTCCTGGTCATGGAGCTCGCCGAGGGCGAGGACCTCAAAGAGCGCCTGGACCGTGGTCCAGTCGCCATGGCCGAGGCTTTGCCCATCGCGCTGCAGATCGCACAAGCGCTCGAAGAGGCGCACGAACGTGGCATCATCCACCGCGATCTCAAGCCCGCCAACGTCAAAATCGACGAGGACGGACAGGCCAAGGTCTTGGATTTCGGCTTGGCCAAAGCGCTCGATCCGCATGACGTCTCCGGCTCGAGTGCTGATCTCGAGCGCTCTCCGCTTTCTCTGTCCCCCACGTTGACTCAACAGATGACCGGAGTGGGGGTGATCCTGGGCACCGCCGCCTACATGAGCCCGGAGCAGGCCAAGGGTAAACGGGTCGATCGCCGCGCCGACATCTGGGCCTTTGGGGTGGTGCTGTGGGAGATGCTGACCGGCCGGCGTCTCTTTACCGGCGACAGCGGCTCGGAGATCTTGGCGGGCGTGCTGATGGGCGAGCTCGATCTTACAGCGCTGCCGCCCGGCACACCGCTGCGGGTTCGCCGGCTCATCGAGCGTTGCCTGCGCCGCGAGCCCTCATCGCGCCTGCGGGACATCGGCGACGCACGCCTGGCCCTCGAGGAAACCCTGGCAGGGGATGATGCGAGCGAAGTCCCCCGCATGAGAGAAGCGACACCGCCCAAGGCTCGCGGCTTGCGAGTCGCCCTGGCGGTGGGATTGGGAATCGTGCTCGGTGCAGCCGCAGCTTCACTCTTCCTGGGTCCATCGACCGTGAATGAGTCTGTCTCGAGCCATCTGTCGATCCCCATGCCCTCGACGCTGCGGGTCGAGGAGAATCCACTCATCAGTCCCGACGGCAGGACGGTGGTCTTCAGGGCCTTCGATGTAGGAGCCGAGGCCGACGATCACCACGCGCGGCTCTGGCTGCAGCGACTCGACAGCAGCGAGCTCGTCGAAGTCGAGCGCTCGAGGGGCGCGACCTTTCAGGCGATCTCTCCGGACGGTCGCTGGCTGGTCTTTACCGCTCCGGCCTCGGAGCTTTCCAGCCGGTTCGAGCTGTTGAAGGTACCGATCGATCTCTCGACCCCACCGGTGAAGATCGCCGACTATCCTTCTTCGGACTTCCGGCGTCTGGTCTGGGCTCCTTCGAACAGGATCTTCAGCATCGGCATACTGGGTGATTCGCTGATGTCCTGGACCGCCGACGGTGGCGCTGCCGTCACTTCGATACCGATCCAGAGCGAGATTCCGCTGTTCTCTGCATGGCTCGGCTCGGTAGCTCCTGACGGGCACCACCTCATCGTCTACGTCGCCAACTTCGTATCCGGCGCCTACCGACAGGATGTCGGAGCGCTCGACACCGAGACCGGTGAGCTGCGCATCGTCGTTGAAGACGGCTCGTGGGCCTCGGTACTCCCTGACGGATACCTTCTGTTCAGCCGGCGGGATACGCTGATGGCGGCACCGATCGATGTTGAAACACTCGAGTTGACAGCCGGACCGGTCGCCATCATGGACGGTCTCTGGGCGACGGGTCTTTGGACCGGCGGCACCTTCAACGTTTCCTCACGAGGCGACCTACTTTATCCGGCGGGTGGTGTCCAAGGCGTTGCCAAGCAGCTCACGATTCTCGATCGCCAGGGCAATCTGGCGCCCTGGTCGCAGGAGCGACTCCCCTTCAACACCGTTTCGATCTCGCCCGATGGTCGGCGGCTGGCCACACAGGTCGACAACATCGCCGAAGGAGATGCGCTGCTCCAAATCAGGGTCTCCGAGATTGAGAATCCTCGTCTCGTGACGGTGGGTAGCGAGGCAGGTCGAGATTGCACCAACGCGGCTTGGTCGCCCGACTCGCAGCGGCTGGCCTACGAATGTGTCGGTGGAGATTCGAACATCCTGCTCATCCGCGACCTTTCCGCGGGTGGACCCGCTCACACCCTCCACCGGGCTGACGATCCCGATCGCTTCGGGTTGATCGGATTCGCTGCAGGTGGAGC
>JBAUDS010000363.1:0-14209 GCA_049678185.1 Thermoanaerobaculia bacterium | reverse complement strand
ATTCAACCTTCAGGAGATCTCCGGCAACATACGGCAAGCGGTCTTCGATTTGAAGTTTCAGGAATCGCTCCATGAGTACATGCAGAAGCTCCGCAGCCGCTCGGAGATCGTGGTCAACGAGGATGTTCTGAACACGCTCGAGATCACGGGCGCACCATCCGAAACTGGGACCCACTCCATGGGGAGCCCGCCGGAGCAGGGGCACTAGAGAATGCAAGGGAATCAGATGCGAACCAGGGTCGAGGTCGATCTTCACCAATGGATCTGTCTGGCCGTGGTCCTTCTCATCGCGACCTTGGCCGCCAGCTCCGCCGAAGCCCAGATCAAAAGGGGTTCCCGATTCGAGCAGGGGACAACCTGCACCGGATGTCACGCCGAGGTGGGCAAGAATCTCGCGGCGCCCCACGCCCCACTGGCGCAAGGGGAATGCACAGCCTGCCACCGGCCACACGGTCTGGTGGGAGCCCTCAGACTCCAGGTTGAAGAGCCGGAGCTCTGTTTGGGTTGCCATGAGGCGCAGGCTCTCGGTCTCGAGGCCGCCCATCAGCACCCCGAGGTGGGGCGCTGCTCCACCTGTCACAACCCCCACGGTTCGGACCACCCGGCCATGCTCGCCAATATCGAGCGAGAGCTGTGCACCGGTTGCCACACGGGAAGTGATTTCGAGAGCTCTATGCTCCACGCTCCGGTGGCCGACGACTGTCTGACCTGCCATCGCGCGCACGGCGCCGATGAGCCGGCACTCCTGGACCAACCGCGCGAGGCGCTCTGTGGTAGCTGTCATGACGACACCGACGGCTTTGCTGCCGGCCATGGAGGGTTCTCAGTGGCCGGGGTGGACTGCAAATCCTGCCATCCACCCCACAGCGCGGCCAGCGAGAAACTACTTCGGGCATCTGTTCATCCCGAGCTCGCCTGCGACAGCTGCCACGAAGGGGACCAGCCGGTTGGCGCTCCGGCCGCCGGCGCCGGCCTCTGCCTCGATTGTCACGACGCCCCGGGCAGCGCCAGCGGATCCCGCCACATGCCGGCCGTCGACGGCGAGTGCCTGGTCTGCCATACGCCCCACACCTCTGACCACCGCCCTCTCCTGGTCTCCAGGCAGAGCGAGCTCTGCACCTCGTGTCATGGCGGCATCGAGGAAATACTGACCGCGAGTTTTCCGCATTCGGCAACCACCGAATGCACCAATTGTCACCAAGGGCACGAATCGCAGCATTCAAACCTGCTGACGGCGGAGCCTCGAGACCTGTGCGTCGAATGCCACGAGGATCCGGCTGAAAGCGGCGCCGAAGTGGTGCACTGGCCAGCGAGCGAAGGATGCGTGGAGTGCCACGACCCCCATGGCACCGGGCGCCAGGCCCTACTAACCGCGGCCCAAGGAGATCTCTGTGGAGAGTGCCACGGCGAGATCGGTATGCGATCGGGTCTGCCCGTCCTCCATCAACCGGTGGCACAGGGCAACTGCGTCTCCTGCCACAATCCCCATGCCGGGGCCGACAGGCTGCTCGTGGCCGCCGGCCAAGAGCTCTGTCGAGCCTGCCACGATGGGCTTCTACAGGCCGCCGAGTCGCTCACCCAGCACATGCCGTTCGAGTCCGGGGAGTGCGAGACCTGTCATCTGGTCCACGCTGCGGAGATACCTGCACTACTGGCGTCACCGGTGGGAACGTTGTGCCGCGACTGTCACGATGTCCCGGTCTCGGCACCGGCCGGGGGCTCCTTCCACCCGCCGACTGCCGAGGGTTGCACCGACTGCCACCAACCGCACGCCAGCACCAATCAGCCCTTTTTGCTGGCTCCGGTGCGCCCCCTCTGCGTCACCTGTCACGAAGGAATCGGAGCGCAGTTGGCGACCGAAGCCATCCACCCACCGGCGGAAGACGACGACGGCTGCACATCGTGCCACGGGCCACACGAGACCCCGCATGCCAATCTACTGCTGGCGCCGGTGGCTGATATTTGCCTGGATTGCCACGATGGTGAGTCTCAGAAGTTCGCCGACAAGCATCTGGGGGCTGCGGCCGAGACCATCGACTGCGGCGAGTGTCACGACCCTCATGCATCCCAGATGGCCGGGATGCTCCTGCCCGAGGTGCATATGCCGTTTGGAGACGGGGACTGCACCACCTGCCACCTGGAACGGACCGAGGGCCAAGGGGGTGCACAGTGAGCAGGTCGCGAAAGAGCTGGATGGTGCTGTGTTTGGTCTCGGTCGGTCTTCTCTTTGGCGTGTCGAAGGCCTCTTCCCAGCTCCGACCCGGACAGGAGATCGACCAGAAGGAAGTCTGTCTCGGCTGCCACGATCTGGAGGACGCGCTGGGCGCTCGGGTCCAGCATGCACCGGTTGAGAGCGGAGAGTGCACTGCCTGTCATAACCCGCACGTCGCCCGCCATGGCGCCCTGCTGCGTGAGCAAACCGGTGCATTGTGCGCCGGCTGCCACGGCGAGGTTTCAGGAAAGCAAGACCGACCGGTCGTCCACCTACCGGTGGCCGAGGGCAGATGCGCTGAATGCCACGAGCCCCATGGTAGTCCCCACCGGGGGCTGCTCGTGGATCAGAGCCAAGATCTCTGTACCACCTGCCACGATGAGATCGGCAGCTGGCGGGACCGAAGTGTCCAACACCCGCCCTTTGCCCAGGGCCGATGCTCCGCTTGCCATGATCCCCACTCCAGCACCGACCCGGGTCTTCTTCACGCGAGCGGCGCAGCTATCTGTACCAAGTGTCACCAGACCGGTGATTCGTTCAGCTCGGCCCATCGAGGCTATCCGGTGAACAGAGCGTCGTGTCATCAATGTCATGAGCCACACGCATCGGCGCAGAGTGGGCTCTTCAGGGAATCGGTGCACGCCCCCTTCGAGAGCGGTAACTGCCGAACCTGCCACCCGGGACCAGGGGCGGCAAGTCCGTTCTCGACCATCAAGCCGATGAACGAGCTCTGTGGCGGTTGCCATGAGAGCACGGTCATCGAGTCCCGCCAGGCGGCATTCCCCCACGTCCCGGCCGGAGGCGGTGAATGCGAGGTCTGCCACAATCCCCACACCGGTGACGGTGGAGGTCTGCTGAGGAAAGAAATGCAGGCCCTTTGCACCGAGTGTCACAACCCAGGCGGTGCGAAGTCCGGGGAGGAAGGAAGACATCTGACCCACCAGGGTTTCGAGTGCACGACCTGTCACCAGCCCCACGGCGGCGACCAGCCGTTACTCTTCGCCGCCGACTCGGTCGAGCTTTGCGGCCGTTGCCACACTCATGAGCACGGTGTCCGCCATCCCCTTGGTGAGGAGACCCGGGACCCACGCACCGGCAACCCGATGACCTGTCTCTCCTGTCACGGAATCCACGAGTCTCCGGGGGAGTTCTATCTCTTCGAGGCCGATCAGAAGATGCTCTGTATCGGCTGCCACAACGAACTGATAGGACGATAGAGATGGGGCGACCAACGATCATTTCCCTTGCGGCTGGTGTCATGGCTATCCTGGGGCTCACCACGAGCGCTCCGGCAACCGCCCAGACCACCCCACCCAGAGCCCTCACTTTTTTGGAAGCCTTCAAAGGGAGCGAGGAGTCGGAGCTGCGTTGGCCGGTGGCGGTTGCCGCCGCTTCCGCGGACGAGATAGCTGTCGCCGATGCCTACGGACCTCGAGTGTTGCGCTTTCGCCGGGTTGGGGTGTCCTGGCAACTCGACAGCACAGCACAGCTCAGCGCGGTCCCGGTGGGTCTCGGCTGGGACGGGAACCGCTACGTCGCCTCGTTGCGTCAGGATGGGGGTCTCGTGGCTCTCGAGGGCCCGGAGCTGCTGCTGCGGCCGCTCCCATTGCCGCGTGGTGTGGTCCCCGGACCGCTGACGGTGCTGCCAAACGGCGATCTGCTGGTCTACGACTATGCGGGGAGGCGAGTCGTGCGCCTTGCCGACGGCGCTGAGCTGACAGCCGAGGCGCCGATCGAGGGCGCGGTCACGGCCCTCGCTGCCACCGCGGCGGGAGGATTTCTGGCGGCGGTCGCAGCGCAGGGGGCGGTGCTCTACTTCGACGCCAATGGAGAGTTGAGCGCCACTTGGCACCTACCCGCCAGCGGCAAGATCCCGGCCTGGCCGGTCGGTCTCGCGGTAGAGCCGGGGGGTGATGTCGTAGTCGTGGATCGTCACGCCGGGCGCCTTCTGGTCCTCGACGCCACCGGTCGGGTCGTCGGTCTCGGCTCACGCAAGGGCTGGGAGCCGGGGCTGCTGCTCTACCCCGCCGATTTGGTCAGGCTTCCCAACGGGCACTTGCTGGTGGCGGACGAAGGCAATGGTCGGGCCCAGGTCTTTCGCCGCGTCGATTGAGAGATTGCCGGTGAAATCCAGACGCAAGCCCTCGACTCGCGGGATGCTCGGAGCCCTGGCCTTGGCTATCGCGACAGCGGCTCCCTCCACCTCTCAGGAGCCGGTATTCGTGCGCCGTCTGGAGCTACCGATCGCGGGTGACGCCATAGGCTACCCCAGGGGAGTCACAGCGGACCCCCATACAGAGGAGATCTTTATCGGTGATTCGCGGGGAAACCGGATCCTTATCTACGACGGTGAGGGGCGGTTCAAATTCCAGATAACCGGGGGCGACGTCTTCTCCGCTCCCCACGATATCGCCATCGACCCCGAGGGCTATCTGGTGGTCGTTGCCAACCACCAGCGCCGGCGTGCCCTGATCCAACTCGATTTCGACGGACTTTTTCTTGACGAGACACCCCTCACCGGGCTGCCGGATGACTCTATGGAGCCTATGATCCACTCGATTGCGCTCTCGCCTTCCGGCGACCGGATCTACGCGGTCGACACCGCCAATCTTCGACTCTGGATTGCCGACCGCTCTGGCGCGATTGCGACCTCGGTCGATCTGGCCCCAGGGCTGTCCGAGAAGGAAAGGCACGATGTCATGCTGGGACACGTCGACGTCTATGGCGAAACCGTTCTGCTGGCTGTACCCTCGTCGGCGGAGATCCGCGTCTTCGACCTCGATGGCAGCGCCCAAGGCAGAGTAGGAGAGAGAGGTGGCGGTTTTTGCAAGCTCGGCCGCCCGGCCGCAGCGGCGCTGACAGACAACGGTGAACTGGTGGTCGTCGATCAGCAGCGGATGGTGGTCACACGGTGGGCCCTCAAGGGGGACCGATGTCTCGGTGAGTACTACGGGCTGGGCAATCGGGACGGCTTCCTCTACTTTCCCTTGGACCTCACACTCGACGGCAAGGGGCAGCTCTATGTCGTCCAGGGCTACCAGGGTCGAGTCCAGATGTACGAGGGGATGCAGCCGGCTGCGGCTCCTCCACGCTCTCCCTGAAGGCCACTCCCGCCTATCGGTGGAGTCTTCTCCGCACCACGAGCTCGGGTTTTAGGGTCCGGGCGAGCGATCGTGACACTTGTTGCACAGAGGCCCCTGGTCGGGGCTGCCGTAGGGATCGGGGATCGCGTAGGAGCGGGACTCCACACCGTCCTCGGCGAGCAGGTTGACGTTGAAGTCCCAGCGACCAGCCGCCGGTGACGAAGTGGCGTGGGCACGGTGGCAGCTCAGACACATGATTTTGCTCTGATTCTCGGGCCCGGCAGTCGAAAATGTGGTGTTGCTGGAGTCCTCGAACGGCACCTCGGGCAGATAGGCGGTGGCTTGGACCCCGCCCTCGGGATCGACATCTCCGTTGTACTCGTTGAAGCGCTGGCTGGCGCCGCCGCCGAAGTTTCCATCCACTCGGTGCTTGAAGGCGGAGCCGCTGTTTCCTTGATGATAGCTACCGTGACAGTTGCCGCACCACTCGCTCATCCCAGCCCTGTATGCGCTGTGATGACTTGATGTCTCTTGCGGGCCGTTGAGATTGATCCCCACCGCCACCGGGGCCGGGTTGGCAAACGTTGCCACGTCGTCCATCACCGGGCCGACTCCGTTGAGCATGCGAAAGGTGGCGTTGCCGTGAGGATCGTGGCAGCTGGTACACCCGAGTTGGTTGGCGGGAAAAGTGCCCCCCGGCGAGAGCGTGAATCGAGGATCGGCCGACAGGCCGACACTCGGAGCCACCATATTGTGGCCGGCCGCATCGCCGAGGATTGGGTCGAGCGCCCCCCCGGCCGCGTCGTTAAGATTATCCTCGAACAAAAAGACGAAATTACCTCCACCTCTTTCGGGCGGCGGCGACAGGGGATCTGAGCCGAGGACGGCGCCCAGGTTCTCCGCGTGACAGACGAGGCAGACATCACTGGCGCTCTCGGCGATCAGCAGGCCTTCGTCCACGCTCGGTCCCACCAGCAGCCCCCGTTCGGCATCTTCTCCGTGGGTCAGGTGACAACCGTTGCAGTTGGCTACACCCTGCTCGTGAAAAGCGAGCGCTGGGTCTCCGAACCAGAAACCGAACGCTACGACTACTGCCAGAAGCCTCTTCATTCTCTCTCCCCTCGACCGTAGATCTTACAATTGCCGAGTAGATCCTCGAGCCGCTTGAGACGCTCTTGGATCACTCGAGCACCGGCGCCATCGGGCTGGAGCTCGAGCGCACGCTCGTAAGCCAGGGCTGCCTCGTGGTAGCGCCCGATCTCGTCGTAGCCGGCCGCGAGATGGGCTTGGGAGTCGAAATCGGTGGGTTCTGTCTCCACGGCCCGGCCGAAAAACTCGATGGCGGTGTCGGTCTCTCCGTTGAAGCGAAAGAGTTGCCCGATCTCGAGGAGCTCCTCGGGCCCGCCGGTCGCTGCCAGTAGCTCCAGACGCCTGACGTTGTTCTCCGCTGCCCGGTTGCCCGGCACGACCTCGAGGCCCCGGCGCCAGAATGAGGCGGCCCGACCAAACTCGCCCAACAGCTCATAGATTCTGGCGGCGTCCGCATAGGCATGGAGATCGTCTGGCTTGGCTCTTATCGACTTTTCGTAGAGGGCTGCCGCCCGCTCGCGGCTCTCGCTCCCGATCTTCCCTTCGAAGGGTGCATCGTTCCAGACCTGGCTGGCCTCCCGACAGGTCGAGGGGTGCTCGTCCGCGGCCTCCTCACCTTCAATAACGATCTCGTTGCTGTTGAGCCAGCGCTGCTTGGCCGCCGGATTCGTTCGCAGTATCTCGAGATTGTCGACCGCGCGTTGGAATCGCTCGTCCTCCGGCATCAGCGCCGCCAGCTCCCCGTAGGTCTCGAGCGCCTGATCCACGAGCTCGAGATTCTCATACATCCTGGCCAGTCGGAAGTAGATCTGCGGGTCGCCCTGGCTCAGGTCCGCGGCACTCCGGGTGGCACGAGCCGCCCTGACCGTCTCACCATCCGCCAGCAGGAGCTCACCAAGGCTCGCATAGAGGGCTGAAGAGTCCGGTTGGTAGCAGAGCTTGCGCAGGAGATGGATGATGTCCAGCTGCCGCTTGCTGGTCGACAAGACGTTTCGTGTCGGATTGATCTTCCTGACCTTCAACCACGTTTCGGCGGCCTCGTCGTAGAGCCCGCCATCGGTGTAGACCCGGGCCAGATTGGCCAGGGCGTTGGCAAAGTCCGGATTCGAGTCCACCGCCCGCTGGAGCTCTCCGATGGCTCTCTCGTGATCCCCCTCCTGCCAGTAGATGTAGCCCAGATTGTTGTGGTCGTTGGCGTCGCCACCGGTCTCGACAACCCGCCGCGAGAAATATCTCTTGCGCTCGGAGTCGTATTGGAGGGCCGACTTGATGTTCTCATCCTCCACCATCCCGGCCACCGCCGCCTCCTCCGCCGCCTCCCGGTACTCTCCGGTGTTGTTGAGCAGGAAGCCGAGTGTCAACCGCCGGGCCAGCGAGCGATAGGTCTCGAGCGTCGCCTTCACCCGCTTCTCTTCTCCACCCAGATTCGTCAGATAGGGCAGGATCGTGGTCTGGTGGCTCAAGAGACCCAGAAAGTCCCGGACACCCTCGGCATCCCCGCGGATCCGAAACTGCGCGGCCGGTAGATCGTCGGTGTCGATCTGGGTGAACCCGTCGAGCGCTCGATCCAGCTCGTCCTCACCCAGCAGCATAAAGCTCAAGAACTTGTCGGTATTCGCCACTCCGTACTCAGGGAGCCCCACCCGCGCCAGGACCGGCTCCAACCGGTCGGAGAATTCCGGATAGTCGATCTCCAACCGATCAGGTGTGCCGAGCATTATGCACTGCGAGGAGCCGTAGATACACCAGAAACTGGTGTGGGGGAAGACCGACTTGAAGGTGTTCAACAGAATGCTCATCGAGTCGTAGGGCAGCGGCATCACGACCCACTGGCCGAACACACCGCCCGGCTTTAGTCGCGCCTTCACCAGCTCGTAGAACTCCTCGGTGTAGAGGGTCCAGGAGTCGAAGGTCTTGGGGTTGGTGGCGTCGGAGATGATGAGTGAGTACTGCTTCGGGTCGAGGAGCAGGGCGTTACGACCGTCGTTGACGATCATGTTGAGCCCGGGGTTGTTGATGACGTCGCGATTCTCGTGGGTGAAGACCGCGGCGACACCGGTGATGTCCGGGTTCAGATCGACACAGTCGAGCCCTTCGACCTCGTCCACACAGGCGCCGGCCGACATGCCGGCTCCAAAGGCGATCATCAGCGCGTTGTCCGGCTCCGGGTGGACCATGACCGGCAGGATCCCCAGCATCTTGAACAGCTGCACATGCCAGATGCGTGATGAGGCCTCCTCGATGGCATTGAGATAGAGATCCTTGAACCCCGATTTGACAAAGTCGTAGACCACGACGTTGGCGATCTTGCCCTCCTTGTAGTGGAGAATGTCGGCGGTCGGCTGATACTTCTGGTAAAGCCCGCGAAAGAGCGTGGTCGGGGCGGCCAGGAACAGAACCGCCACCAGACCGACGAATGCCCCTGCCCAGACCGGCCGCCGTGCCGGTCGAGCCTCCGAGATCAGGGGCAGAAATCCCGCCAGAATGTTCAAGCTGACCACCGCGATCAGCCCCCGATGGAGACCGACCGTGGGGATGAGAACAAATCCGGCGACGAAGGCCCCGAGGATGGCACCGACGGTGTTGACGGCGTAGACCGTACCCACCGTTGTCCCCTCCCGTCGGGGCAGCCGCTGACAGATCTGAACGGCCAGGGGCACCGCGATGCCCATCAGTACCGTCGGTGCAATCATTATCACCGCCGTCTTAGCGAGAGTCAGCGCCTCCGACTGACGGAAGAAGAGAGTTCGATGCAGCAGGCTGAAGACAAACGGCGTGGCGTATGAGAGAAGCCCGATGGCGATCTCGATGCCGGCGAACAGCACCACCGGCCGCCGGACCCGAGACAGGAACTTGGTGTAGAGCAGGCTGCCCAGCGCGATGCCGGCCAGGAAGGTGGCCAGGATGGCGGTAAAGGAGTAGATGTTGTTGTTGAGGAAGAGGTTGAGCATCCGCGTCCAGAACACTTCGTAGGCCAGGGCGCAGAAGCCCGACAGCCCGATGCCGATGAGAACCAGGCGGATGGTCGTCGCGCTCGCAGCGGGCTCCTCCTCACGGCTTTCGATTTCGACCCCTGCGGGAATGGTCTCCGCTTCAGTGACGTCCTCACCCCTGGCCAGCACCCAGGCCGCTGCCGCCACCGTAAGGTTGATGCCGACAGCCACCCAGGTGGTCTTCTGCATTCCCAGGGTCCGCAGCAGGAAGTAGCCACTGGCCAGACAGCCGACCATGGCACCGGCCGTGTTGAGACCGTAGAGAAACCCGGTCTGATGGCCGAGACTGCGATCCCGCTCCACGAAGCGCTTGATCAGCACCGGCAGGGTGCCACCCATCATGAAGGTGGGAATGAAAATGAGACCGCAGCAGACCGCAAAGCGGACCAGATTGAGCAGGACTATGTTGCCCTCGAGGACCCGGTAGAGGCCGGTGTAGAGCGGTGTGGCCGCTGCGAGCAGGAGCGGAAAGACGAGCGCGAACCCGCCGATGCCGGCCTCCAGCAGCGCATAGAGCTTGATCAGTGGCCAAGGTCTGGCGTCGATGTACTTGCCGAGGAGGTAGCTGCCGGCAGCCAGCCCCGCCATAAAGGCCGTCAACACCGAGCTGGTGGCCAGCAGAGTGTTGCCAAAGACCAGGACCAACTGTCGGGTCCAGACGATCTGGTAGACGAGGCCCGAGATCCCCGACAGAAAAAAGAGCAGGAACATCAGTCCTCGCGTCAGATCTCTACGGTCCATCGATTCCCTCCGTCTGCAAAGCCACTGGCGACCGTAAAGCCAAGAAGGAGAACGGCTCCTGCCGCCCGCAAATTCTAGACCATTCGGCGGCGTCATCGGCCCCGCTACACCCGTCATTTCAAGCCGGGGGTGGCTCAGCTCCGCCAAGTTCGGATACCCTTCCAGCGCACACAAGGAGGATGACCTTATGATCCTGTCGAAAAACAGTTGGACCGGTGCTCTTTGCACCCTACTGATACTCACTTTCGTGGTGGCCTGTGGCGGTCAGCAGCAACCGACCGAGCAGGCCTCGACCCCGCCCGACAGCGCCGCTGGTGAGCTGCCGGCCGGGCATCCGGCCGTGGGCGAGACCCCATCCGGTATGACCGTCGCTCCGGTGCCACCGGGATCGGGTACGGGCAGCACAAGCCTTGGCTGGACGTCTCCAGCCGGTTGGGCCGCCGAGACCCCGTCTTCCAGTATGCGCCGCGCCCAGTATCGGGTACCCGGCGAGGCCGGTGACGCCGAGTGCGTGGTCTTCTACTTCGGACCGGGAGAAGGAGGCGACGCGATGGCCAATGCGCTGCGTTGGGCCGACCAGTTCACCCAGCCCGATGGCCGGTCCTCGCGCGAGCTGCTCCAGACCTCGGAGACCGATGTCGGTGGGATCCCGGTCCTGATGTCGGAAGTGACCGGTACCTACGGTGGCGGCATGCCGATGATGGGGCAGCCGGCGCAGGTTCTGCCGGACCACATGCTCTTGGGTGCGGTGGCCGCTGGGCCCGACGCCAACTGGTTTTTCAAGCTCACCGGCCCCCAGGCCACGGTCGAAGCGGAGCGTGAGGCTTTCGCAGAGATGATCCGCTCGCTCAAGTCCGGCGCTTGACCAACTTCGACACGGAGCCCTCCCACCCCAACGGGCGGCGGCCATCCCCACCCTATGAGAGATTGCCGGCTCTCCTCTGGTTCTGCTAAGCAGTGAGGTGTCTCAGCAAGAGACGCCAACCGATCTCGGGAGGGACCAAATCATGAAGCTACAACTGAGAATTCTCCTTTTTTCGGGATTGCTGAGCGTTGTCTCCACCGCCGAGGTGGTTTTCTGTGAGGAGGATCCGGGCGACGATCAGCAGGAGGTCGAAGAGTTGGCAGCCCAGTTGGGCATTGCCAGAAAGAACGATCCGTTTTTCCCCTCACGACTCGAGACGAGTACCGGGAAACCCATCACATCTGGAGAATACCTGGAGCCCACGGAATGCAGCAGCTGCCACGGAAAGATCTTCAAGAGCTGGAGGGGCTCGATGCACGCGAATTCGTGGAGAGACCCCCTCTTTCAGTCGGCAGCGAAGCTTGCCAGCGAGGAGACCAAAGGTCTCAGCGACAACTTCTGCTTCGGGTGCCACGTACCAGTAGGCGTCATATCCGGGGAGATTCCGCCAATTGATGGGTCGAAGTTGAGTCCGGTCGCCGCCAGCGGGGTCTCCTGCGATTTCTGCCATACGGTGAGCAAGACGCGAGGCGTGGGAAACTTGCCGGCGACATCCGAGCCGGGGAACGTAAAGTGGGGTCCCTTTACAGACTCCAAATCTCCGTTCCACGACGTCCAGTTCTCTGACACGCATACCTCTGCCAGGTTCTGCGGCCTCTGTCACAACATGTCGCATCCAATGAACGGTCTGCAGATCGTGGGGACCTATACCGAATGGCTGACCGGGCCGTATCGAGCCGCCGGGGTGACATGTCAGGACTGCCACATGACCCCACCCGATCCACCGACGGCGTTCACGCCGAACCCCGGAGTCGCCGCTTTGAACGGACCGAAACGCGAACATCGGTGGACCCATCAATTCGTGGGCGGCAACGTGATGGTGGCCGAGCTGCTCGGTGCACAACTCCAGGCCGACTACGCCCGAAAGCGGCTTGAGGCGGCCGCGGAAGTGGAGATTCTTCCGCCCGCCACCGTCTCCCGGCCCGGATTGCTCGAGTTCGCGGTCAAGGTCAGAAATGTCGGGGCCGGTCACTATCTGCCCACCGGCATGACTGAAATGCGCCAGATGTGGCTCGACGTCCGCGTCGTGGATGCCAATGGCACGGAGATCTACAGCTCTGGCGCCGTCGACGATGCAGGAGAAATCGAACCAAATGCTGCGATCTTCCGAACCGTTCTGGGCGACGAGAGCGGCAATCCGACCTGGAGGATGTGGGAGGCCACCCACATTCTCTACGACCATCGCATCCCGCCGAAGGGGTACCGAGTGGAACGGTACGCAGCTTATGTACCACCTGATACTGGACTCCCGCTTACTGTCCGTGCCACATTGAGATACCGCAGCGTGTCCCCTCAGTTGGCGAAAGAGCTGCTAGCGGATGAGGCCCCGCCAATTCCAGTCATTGATATGAGGCAAGCAGCTATCACTGTAGAATAAGGAGACTGTGGTCGGCGGGCAACTTGAGATCTCTACGAATAATGGCAAGAGCAAGCCAAGTCGAGGAGCCTCGAATGAGAAAGACCGGCGTCGTGGTTGTGGCAGGGTGTCTGACGTTCTTGTCGGCGGCGGTCGCTCAACCTCCCGGCGTCTGTGCGGAGCCGGAGCAGGTGCGCAGCTCGCCGGCCTGGAAGGCCTTCATTAGCACTCTCGAAGACTACTACCTGGCGCCCCAAGGACTCGCCCCGACCGACCTGTCGGTCAACACCCTGGGCAAGATCATGGGTCATGCGCTCGGCCGCCAGGCGCGCTATGTAGGTGACGACGCACAACGCCGTGCCACGTTTGCCTGCATCGAGCTCGGCATCGAGCAGGGTCTCGGGCAGGCACACCAGATCTATGAGACTGTTTTAGGCTTCAGCGGAGCGACGGGCGGCTCAGAGAACCCGTCGCGGCTGGTGCAGGAGGCCGCGATCGGTTTCTTCGACGAGGAGATCGTAGCGCTCACCGGGGTGGGGACAGACCAGTCTATCCCATCGATCTTCAGCGGCGAGACCGGCATGGTGGGTGGAGCGGCGAGCACCTCGGGCGGCAGCGACCCGAAGCGCGAGGTTCCTTCTGCTCACCGTCTCAAGTGCAAGTTCAACCTAGACCCCCACCTGTACACCACCGTTCGCCCCAACTACGAGTGGTATCTGCTTCGCAGGCCGTGGAAGGGCAACGGCTACTACTACGATGCGGTCGAAGTGAACGCCGAATGGTCCTCGGATCACGCGAAAAGACCCGATAACCGGCTCAGACCGGACCAGTTGATCGTGCTCAAAGGAACGAAGGACGAGGTCCGACAGCGAGTCGGTGAGATCCAGCAGGAGTGTCTGTAATCCCGGGACCGACCCTGCCACACCTTCCGCCCTCCGGCTCGACGGCTCCTACGAAGGCGAGCAGTCGACCGGCAGCGCGAACTCTGTCGTGAGCCCACTCGTCAGGCTCACGTCGCCGTGGCCTGACGACCGACCTGCCTAAAAGGCGAGATCGGCCAGCAGCGTGAACCGACTCAGTTTCTCCTCTCCCGGCACTTGATCGGTCTCCGTCGAGACCTCGAGCGCCAGCTTCATGTTCTCGATCACGTAGAACCCGAGCTGCGCCGTGACGACAGCGACCCTGTCGGCGCCATCGTTGAGCTCCGTGAAGCCGTAGCGCAGCAAGGGGACGATGAACGGCCGGCCATCTCTCCTGTGGGTGTAGAACAGCTCCAGGAATCCGGCAGTGTTCTTCTGGTCGGGGATGGGCACGAATTCTTCCCCCACGGGGATGTTGGCGAAGTCCTCTTCCGACTCCATGAACATGCCATCGATGTAGAAATTGGAGAAGGCAAGATTCCAATCGATGCCCCAACGGGTTAGATCGACAAACCCATCGTCGCGCTCGCCGCCGTAGTAGAAAGCGCCGACCATAAGATCGGGCGTGAAATCGTACGCGACGCGGCCCAGGAAGTCCTTCGGATTTTCGCCCTCGGGATTGCCGTTTCCGGCGCTGTAGCTCAGGAGGTAGAAGAAGTCCTTCGACCTACCGTAGAGAGCCAGATACTGAGCGCCCTTGCGAAACCTTGCGTCGACGCTCTTTCCCACGTCCAGCGGGATCTTGTGGGAGACGGTGAGACGGTGACCGCCGTCCTGCAGGGAGTTGTAG
>JBAUDS010000362.1:0-8583 GCA_049678185.1 Thermoanaerobaculia bacterium | reverse complement strand
CCACCGGCAGAGCGACCAGCGCTCCCAGGATGCGACGCCCTGGAAACTCGGTACGGGCGAAGACAAACGCCAGCGGGATGCCCACCGCACCGGCCAGCGCCACCGAGGCGGCCGATATCCAGAGACTGCGCCACAGCGCCTGCCATTCGTCGGGACGCCGGGCGAATTCGGCGAAATGCTCGAGAGAGAAACCGCGGGGCAGACCCAGGGCCTCCATCAGCGTGATGAGGAGCGGGTAACCGACCAGCCAGGTCAGCAGGGCCGCGACACCAAAGCCGGCGATGCGCCGGGTCTCCGGCCTCACGATCCCTCTCCTCCGGGATGCTCGAATATCCGCGCCGCCGAGACCTCGGGCCGGGGAACGACCCACACCCGTGCCCCGACCTGGGTGGAGTCGGGCGCCCCGGCCACCAGAAGCTCGCCGCCGATCTCCAGATCGACCAGGTAGTAGGTCGCCTCACCCGCATATCGGCGGTCCAGGACGGTGCCCTCGAGCGCCTCGGTCTCCGAGCCATCGGCCAGACTCAGACCCTGCGGCCGGAGCATCAACTCCACCTCGTCGCCCGGGACAAACGGCCGGCTCGCCTCCCCCGGCCAGCGGACACCTCGACCCTGGAAGCGATTGTCGCCGATGAGCACCCGTCCGTCCTCGGCCATCACCCCCGGCAGCAAGCTGGCCTGGCCGACAAAGGTGCCCACGAATCGGCTCCGGGGCTCGAGATAGAGATTCTCGGGGCTCCCCACCTGCTCCAGGTGTCCGTCGTTTAGTAGCGCCACCCGATCGCCGACGTCGAAGGCCTCCTCCTGCTCGTGGGTGACCCAGAGCGCGGTGATCCCGATCTGCTGGATGGCCTGACGCAGCTGGCGGCGGGTCCGTTCCCGCAACGTCGGGTCGAGATTGGACAGCGGTTCGTCGAGCAGCAGCAGCCGGGGATCCGGAGCCAGCGCCCGCGCCAGCGCCACACGCTGCTGCTGGCCACCCGAGATCTCGTGGACCCGTCGCTGCTCGAAGCCTTCGAGATCGACCAGCGGCAGCAACTCGGCCACGCGACGGTTGATGTCGTCCCTGGGCACTCGCCGCGATTCGAGACCAAAGGCCACGTTCTGCTCGACGCTCAGGTGGGGAAAGAGTGCGTAGTGCTGAAAGACCATGCCGAAGTTGCGCTTTGCCGGTGGCTGCGAGGTCACTTCTTCACCTGCCACGGCTATCGACCCCCGATCGGGTCGCTCGAAGCCGGCGATCATCCGCAAGAGCGTGGTCTTGCCGCTGCCGCTCGGTCCCAGCAGCACCAGCACCTCACCCTCGGCCACTTCGAGCGAGAGATCCTCGAGGACGATCTGCTCCCCGAAGCTCTTGTCGAGGTCGCTGATGGTCAGAAATGGCGGCATGGTCCCTGGTCAGTTACGTTTTATTGACCTTGTTGTTTGCTGCCCTGTTGCTCGGCCGGCACGGAGGCCGGCCGCTTCGTCGGGTCGCTATCCTTTTATCCCCGGCTGCGTACTTCCCGGTCCCAGCGGGACATCCACTCGGTGCCGTACTCCGCGATCAGATCCCAATCCACCTCCGCACGGACGATCTCTTGCAGCGCCTCCCGGGCCCATTCCGGCAGCTCGTCGCGTGGCAGGTCGGTCCGTGCCGGTAGCCGGAAGGCTTCGCGTGCCGTCAGCAGCAACGCCTCCCGGCTGCCGATCCACTCGATAAAGGCCTTGGCCTCTTCGGCATGGGGCGTGCCGGCCACCAGGCCGATCGAGTCGCTGATCACCGGTGTACCGCTGGTGGGAAAGTGATAGTCGAGCGGTGCACCCCGTTGCTGGAGAAAGAGCAGATCGGTCAGCTCCCAGATCGAGACCAGTCCCTCCTGACGCGTCAGTTTCTCGAACAGGAGAGCCGGATTGACCACGTACTCTTTGGTTTGGCCATCCAGCTGCAAAAGCCACTCGAAGCCCGCGGTCGTGTCGCCGGTCTCGGCCACCGAGCGGTCCACGATCATGCCAAAGGCGGTGCGCATGGTACCGCTCGCCAATGGATCGCGGATGATGATGGTGTCCCGCCAGCGGGGGTCCAGGAGATCGTCCCAGTCAGCCGGAGCCTCGGCCGCGGTCACCGCCGCCGAGTTGTAGATGAGAATCGGTACCGCCTCGTAGAGACCGAAGTAGAAGTCCTCCGGATGCCGGCTGGTCGCCGGCAGGTGGTCGGCCCAGGAGGGTCGGAAGGGGGCCAGCAATTCCTCGGCCGCACCGCGCGAAAAGATCGTGTCCGGTCCACCAAACCAGACGTCGGCCTGTGGGTTGGCCGCTTCGGAGCGCACCCGGTCGTAGACGTCCTGGGAGCCCATGTCGAGCCATCTGACGTCGATGGTCGGGTTGAGCTCTTCGTAGGTCGTCTCCACCAGGGCCAGAAGATCGCGACCATGCGGCGAATAGAGCAGAAGCGGCGTCCGCCCGCTGTCGCAACCGAGGGCACCGAAACCGAGAGCCGCGACCAGCAGAACCGGCCACGCGGCGCTCCATCCCCGTTTCCTACCCCTGCAATCCCTGGGCATCATCATCCCGCCTTCGGATCGAGCTGGACCGACAACCCACGAGCCCCCTCACTCGGCCAGCGCCAGCAGGTTGGCCAAGAGCCGGTAGGCTCCGGCCACACCGGCCGGCAGCTCGCGGAAAAAGGAGAGGCCGGTGTACACATAGGTCCCCTCTCCCAGGGTGGCGACCAGCAGCCCCCCCTGTTGCTCCGGTTGATCGGGATCTTGCAACACCAACAACGGCGTGTAGGCCTCGTCCCAGGTGTGGGCGAAGTAGAGACCCCGCTCTTGCACCCAGCCCAGCCAGTCGCCGGCGTCGATCTCGTTGGGTTTCTGGAACACGGCGTGATCGGGAGCCAGCACCCGCACCGGTGACGATTCGTCGGTCACCCGATCGTGGGGACGGTTGATCTCCAACGGATAGGGTGCAAAACCGCCTTCGATGAACTGGTACTGCTGGTACTGGACGATCAGCAGACCGCCACCACGTACATACTCCAAGAGCTTCGGGTTGACGCGGGCCAGCGCCGGGTCCTTCTCGTAGGCCCTCGGACCGACGACAATGGCGTCGAACCCTGACAGCTCACCGTTCGCCAGCTCGCCGAGCTCCAGCAGCTCCACCGGCACGCCCACCTCGCGCAGGGACTCGGGGACCCGATCCGCGGCGCCACGGATGTAGCCGACTCGATCGAGCTCGGGGAGCCTCAGATCCAGCGCTCTAATCTCCGCCATGGCCGGCGTCGGCAGCCAGGAGGGTCGGATATGAGGGTAGTCGATCACGGCATAGGACATATCGAAGGTGCCGCCCTCATCCAAAACCGCCCTGACCGCGAGGCGATAGTCCCCCGGCAGAAGAGAGTCGGCGATGGGCAGCGCCACCTGGATCACCTCGCGACCCTGTGGATCCTCGATGGCAAAGGGCACTCGGATCGGCTCCGACCAATCCGCAGGCAGCTCGACCTCGAGGTGTCCGCTCAGCCGGCGATCGGTGCTCGAGGTCAGGGTCACCTCTATATTGCGGGTCGTCTCCGCCTCGATCGGCAAGACCACCAGACCGGGCTCGACCGCGACCTCGAGCACGGGAACGGCCCGCACCGGTCGCCGCACCTCGCCGCTGGCCTGATCCGCATAGCGGTATACCACTTCACGCGCCAGCGTGATCACGACTCCCTCTACGGTCAGCTCGCCGACGGCCACCAAAGGAGGTGATTGCAGCGGCTCGCCACGCAACGCGGGCTCGGCGCCGCTCCAGTCGTAGAGGTCGTCTATGAGTGGCTGCTCGAGAAAGTAGGGTTGGGTCGGCACGGCGTCCACGGGCACCGTCGCTTCGAACGTCCACTCGGCAAGGGCGCCGGCCTCGAGGCTCCCCGGCGACGATTCGAGCGGCGAGATGCTCCAGCCGTCCGAGCTCGCGACCTCGACACCATTCACCTCGATCGGCTGGCTCGAGGAGTTCCACACACCGACCGTGACCTCGGTCCGCTCACCCAGGGCCACGGTCTCCCGGTTGCTCACGGCTTCCATCGCGATGCCGGCGGCAGCGGCCATCGCCGCTACCGTCACCCCTAGCTTCTCTTCGATCAGCTCGGTCGCGGAGACCACCTCGGCCTGCGGGGAGCTGCCGGCGACGGCGGCAAGAGCCGCCGTCAGATGACCATGAACCGCCGCCAGAGCAGGGAGAGCTGCTGCCGTCCGGCTCGCCGACAGCTCCAATCTCGTCTTTCGAGCCAGCGAATCGACGGCGTCGAGATGGACCTGCGCTTCTTCTTTTGCCTTCCCCTCGTCCAGCCGCCCCGCGAGCGCTCTCAATCTAGTGTCGATACCGGCAAAGAGATCCTCTCCCTCGGCACCCGCTCCGCCCGCTTCCCAGATCAAATATGCCTCCGCCGGACCGATAGGCTGTGTGCGGCCCATGTCCTGGGATCGGTGCATGCTGCGGCTGGCCGCGGCGATCTGGGCCATCGATTTGCCGCTGAAGGGGTCGATCCCCCCCAAGGGAACCTCCACCGTAGCCAAATCCCGGTTCCACCAAGCGGCGCGATAAAAGGCCTCGGGCCGCCAGGGAGGAAACCCCGCCGCCGTCAGCTCGGGGAACCCGTCGGGACGGCCGGCGAGCTCGAACACCTCGCCGGCAATCACCCCCGCGGCCCAGTGCTGCCCGTGGCGAGCACGGGCGTCGGCCGGAAAAATCGCCATCACGACCTGGGGTCTGAAACGACGGATCACGCTGACCGAGTCCTCCTGCAGCACCTCGCGTGGCCAGCGCTCGAACGTTTCCTCCAACGATCGCGTGTAGCCGAAGTCGAAAGCCCGGGCGAAGTACTGTCGACTCCCCTCGATCCGTCGGGCGGAGAGCAGCTCACCCGTGCGGATGAGCCCGAGGCCCACCCCCAGCTCCGGACCCAACAGGTTCTGCCCCCCTTCGCCCCGCGACAGGGACAGATAGGCGGCCTCGCCGCCAAAACCCTTGGCCACCACCGCCATCAGCGGGTTGTATTCGTCGTCGGGATGCGCTCCGATCAAGAGCACCCGCTTGTGGGTGGAGAGCTTGGCCAGCGCCCGGTCCACCGTCTCGATCCCACCGGTGGATACCGGCTGCAGAGCCGCGGAGCCCAGCCCGCTCGGTGGCTGAGCCGGCACCGGCACCGCAGTCAGCGCGGCCAGGAGGAGGGTCGCTGCCCGGATTCGCATTGCGGGCGATTCTACCCCGGCCAGGAAATGCGTATACTGTCCCTCGCTATGATCATCAGACTCTATGACAACGCCAGTGGTGCCGAGCTGGGCACTCTCACCGAGGAGCAGCTCGAGTTCCTGATCGACAATCTGGAAGAGGAGACCTCGGACGATCAGGATTACTATCTGAACCCCAACACCCTCGAGCTGCTCGAAGCCCGCGGCGGTGACTCTACGCTGATCTCCATTCTGCGCCAGACAATGGGCGATAAGAAGGGGATCGAGATCCGTTGGGCTCGCGAGGAGTAGTCCACTTAATCCGACAGATTTCGGTTGGCAGTGAAAAATTCTGTCAGTTTGGGGCGCTCAGGATCTCGCCCCTGACCCTTCCGCAACACACTGGAGCCACCATCAAGGCTTCCTTGCGCGAAAAGACAAGGGAACTAAAGGGATTTTGACCGTGTAACAGGTCACAGACCTATTTCACGGCCGCTAGGGTTTTCTCTACCCGTTGGCACCCAAATTGCCCTACAAGCTCCGCGTGGAGGCACTATGTCGGAGCAACGGTTCCAAGTCTTGTTCAGCGGTCAGGTGGCGGAAGGGTGGACCCTCGAGCAGACCAGAGAGCAACTGGAGTCGCTCGCAGTCCTGAGTCCGTCAGAGGCTCAGCACGCCTTTGACGGCACACCCGTCGTCCTCAAGAGCAGCCTCAACGAGTCGCAGGCTCAACGCTACGAGTCGGCCCTCATAGCCGCCGGCGCGGTCTGCCAGCTCGTGCCGCGCGAGGTGGAGAGTCCGAGGCCGGCCAACCCGCCGTTGCCGGGCCCCATCCCCATCCCTTCGGAGGCGCCGCCCCCACCTCCCATCCCGACACCCGACCCACCGCAAGAACCAGCTGCCTTCGTCGTGCCGGCACCACCCCCTGCCGAGCGAACTCGATTCTCGCCCCAGGCGACGACCAAGCAGATGACCTGCCCGCAGTGCGGCTTCGATCAGGATGCGGCGGACGAGTGCTTCCAGTGTGGCGTCCTGGTCGAGAAGTTTTTGGAGCGAACGAGACTTCAAGCGGAGGAGAAGATGCTCCTCGCCAAAGATGGGATCTACCTGGGTGCCGACGAGGACGAAGTCGCCGGTGGCAACGACTTTTTTGCTCCCGAAAAGAAGGGGATCGAAAAAGGAATGATGGGCGGCATCGCCATGATGGTTCTGGCCGCCGTCTGGTTCTTTGGCGGCTACGCGATGGGGATCATCTTCTTCTATCCGCCGGTCCTGTTTCTCTTCGGCCTATTCGCCTTTGCCAAAGGACTCTTTACCGGCAACGTCGCCGGCTGAGCCTTTGCCCGCCACACCGCCGCAACCGAGCTCAGCGGCTACAGCCCAGCAGTCAGCCCCTTCGCCGGGAGCAGGTGGCTGAGGAACTCCTCGACCGGAACGCAAAGGATGTCGTCGATCAGCAGCCGATCTTCGCCCCGGTAGAGAAGAAGAACCTGACACTCCGGATAGTCTTCTCGGAAGGCCTTGAGTGATCGGAGATCCCGGCCACGTACCGTCGATGCGTGTTTGACCTCGAGAGCCCAGAAACCACCTGGACCATAAACCACGAAATCGACTTCCACACCGGAGCGGGTCCGCCAGTAGTAAAGATCCAGCTCCCCTGAGGTGTAGTCGATCCACGCTCGCAGGTGCTGTCCCACCAGCCCTTCCAACGCCGCACCCTCGATCTCTTCTCGCCGATCCAGGGGACCGCTCGGTCGAAGTGAACGATAGACGCCTGCATCGAAAAGGAAGAACTTCGGGTGTGCGGCAACCTTTCGTCCGGCTCGACGAGTGAAGACGGGAACCCGATAGCTCAGCAGCAGATCCTCCAAAACCTCGAGGTACCCAGCCACCGTTTTGCGCTGGACCTGGCATTCGCGGGCAATATTGCTGACGTTGAGGACGCCGCTGTGGGAGAAGCTCACGATTTCGAGAAAGCGGGCGAAGTGTCCGATATTGCGAACCCAGCCCTCAGTCTGCACCTCTTCTTCCAGATAGAGCGTGGCATATGCCCGCAGGACATCGCCGGGGTCGTCTGCGTCCACAACTAGCGGCAAGAGGCCAAGTTGCAAGCCTTCATCGAGGCGGAAGCTGGGGAGCTCGGATGCAATGAACGGGTGCAGTCTGCGGACCACTGCCCGGCCGGCGAGAAGGTCGACGCCGCCGCGGCGCAACTTCCGGGCGCTCGAGCCGGTGAGGATGAACTGAATCCCCAGTTTTCGTTCGATGAGATCGTGGACCACATTCAATAGCTCGGGAATGCGTTGGACCTCGTCGATGACCACAGGGGTGGGTTGCCTGGACGCCAGGACACGTTCTGTGAGTCTCTCGGGTCGGGCACTGAGCTCCCGGTAAAGGTCCGGGCGTAGGAGGTCGAAGAACCGAGCATCCGGGAGCTGATTCCGGAGCCACGTCGTCTTGCCTGTTCCTCGGGGCCCAAAGAGAAAGAAGCTGCCGGTGGGAAGGGGGAGATATCGCCGTACAAAATCCATTTTGAGTCCAATTATGGAATTACCAAGTCCATTATGGGCGGTTTCACCAAGGCCGTCAAGCCGCCCCCAAAACCCCTCCCGACGGGGTTCGAATCCCTGACAAAGAGAGTCTGTCGCCAGAGGCCATCCCATAGCTGGCCGGCCTGTTGCCGGATTCGAGCGCTTGTGGCGAATCGGCGACGTGGCGCACTATCTGGGCGTTCCCCGAAGCGCGGTCTACAAGATGACCGCCCCGAAGTCCTCGAATCCGATCCCCCACCTCAAGGTCGGCCGACTGCTCCGGTTCAAGAAGTCCGACATCGACGAATGGCTGTCTCTGTGGACTGTCAGCTCCTTGGAGACACTCGAGCGCGTCCGCGGTCGGGCAGCGCGGTAGGTCTATTGCCATGGCCACCATCTACTGCAGAAAGCTCCCCAGCGGCCGTGTTAAGTGGTACATCACTCACGGCCGAGGGAAGGACCGCCGTCGCCTTGTCGCTGGCGCCACAAAGGAAGAGGCTCAAGCGGCCCTGCGGCTCTTCAAACGCCAGCTCGCCTTGCATGGGAAACCTCCGGGAGCGGTCACGACCGCCGAGGCGGTGGCAAGCTACAGGCAGCACCTGGAGCTCCACCGCTCGCCAGCCACGGTGAGGCGGTACTCCCGCATCCTCAAGACCTTTTTCGAGGCCTTCCTCACGCAGTTCCATCCGCGAGTCGGGCTCCTTCGAGACCTGAAGCCCTTGCACCTGGAGGATTTCAAGCGCCGCCGTCTGGCCGGGGAGATCGAGGAATCGCCGGCCAGGGAGGCTCTCGAACGCGACGAAGAGCTCCGATCGGAGCTCGGCGCCGGGCCGCAGACCAAGACTCCCAAGGCCAACGCC
>JBAUDS010000361.1:0-17001 GCA_049678185.1 Thermoanaerobaculia bacterium | reverse complement strand
GACATAGTCGACCCAGAAGACATCTCCGATGGGCGAGGCCAGCCCAGTAACGCCCTGCGCTTTCGAAGCGGTTTTGCAAACGACACCGAGGGCAGCGATCCCTCCACCTCCAGTGCTGAAGACGTGCCCAATGTCGTAGTTGGCACTGCCGATCACCGAATTCAGATTGCTCTGATTTTGACCAAGCATGGCGCCGCCGTTGTTGTTGGTATAGGGATCGGTGCCGCCGTTGGTGTAGACGACGTCGATGTTGTCGGCCACCAGCACCATGCGGATGGCCACCTCGCGCTCGTAGATGCCGTTGACCCGGTTCATGGCGGTGACGATCGCCGCCTGACCCGCAGCCTTCGTGCCGCCATGGAATTGGGTGTACTCACCGGTGGCGGCCACCGCTGTGCGGTAGGTGCGCAGCTGGGTCCCCGAGCTGATCGAGGGCGGACCTTCGGGCCTCTCCGCCGCTTCTCTCCAGGGATTCACCTCGTCGAAACCACACTCGAACTCGAGATCCGCGGGCCGTGGGTAATCACGGGTGAAGTAGCTGATATAACGCTCCGTCTCTTCCCGACTGTAGGGATCTATGAACACCCGCCCCGCGGCCGACAGGATCATGGCGTGAAACCCGGCCGGGGTGGTGTCGAAACGCACACTGGCGGTGGGGTCGTCGACCCCCTGCCCGCGGTAGGTTCTGATCTCCGGAAAACTGGCGGCCAACGCTGGAGCCATGATCGGTGACTCGAGGATGTGAAAACGGCCGAACCCGCCATCGGGGAGCGGCAGGGTCAGCACGGTATCCACGCTCAGGGCGTTGGCGCTGTCTTCCATCGGCGTCATGGCCAGCAGACCGTTGAGAGCGGGCCAGTCGAGCTCCACCGACCGGTAGCGCAGGGGAACGATCTCTCGTATCCCACGAAGTTGAACGCTCTTTTCATCGAAATCCCGCCAGACACCGTCGCTCGATTCGGCGGCCCACACGCTACCGATGAACCCCGGAGCCAAAGTTGGCGCGAAAGTGAGGATTATCAGCGGGAGAATCCGTCTGCGGTCGGTCTCAATCATGTGGGTTCCATTCTCTAATTCGTACAATTCCACTATCTCCAGAGCATCTGTCTGGTCTCTGGGTCAGTAAAAGTCTCTCAGCTGGCGGATGACTTCGAGTGTGAGCCCTTCCACACCCCGACGACAAGACTACTCTAAGGAGTTCGGCCCCTCTTAGGCACCCGGCGGAGGAAGCGAGCCTGGGCCATCTCGACCGGCACCGATTCCTGGAGCTCGTTGGCCAGCCGCAGGGCGTCCTCGCCCCTCCCCGAGTCGGGCCGGACCACCAGCCGGGTGCCCCGGTCCGTCAGGATCTGGTTGGGGACTTCGGCCTGCTCGAGGAATCGATGCACCTCGGTCTCACCGCCGGCGGCGATCTCCACCCGCACCTCCGGCAGGATCACGACCAGGGAGTCCTCGTAAAGAAAAACCGGCAGCAGAGCATCCTCCTGGTCGAGCCGCTGGCGCGCATCGGCTGAAAGGGCACTCTTCTCCACCAGAAAGAGGCCGCTCCGCAGCTCTTCGGCACCCTCGACGGTGGCCGGATCGGGCCGCTTCCCCTCCCTCGACTCGGCTTCACTCAGATCGACCGCCACGTGCTCGCGGTCGAGCTCGAGCGGGATGCGCTTGCCACCGGCGTAGTAGTAGAAATCGGGTGCCATCGTTCTACCCGCGACGCGCGACCCGGACCGCCATATAGGCATTGAGCCGGCCGCTGCCCACCAGCCGGGGCTGATCCCCCTGGCTCAGGGCGTCGGCCGTCTGCTTGATGATCGCCCGCACACGATCCTCGGTCAGCTCCGGCTTTGCCGACAGCATGAGCCCGGCAGCCGCGGCCACATGCGGGGCGGCGGCCGAAGTGCCATTGAAGGTGCTGGTGACGGCCTTGGTGCTGTAGCCCCTCGGACCCCAGATGTCGGTGGTAGTGATCCTCACGCCAGGGGCCAGGAGATCCAGCTCGTCGCCGTAGTTGCTCCCCCACCACGACTCGCCGTCTTTCGAGCTCCGGGTTTTGCGCTCGTCCCACTGGTTGGAGGCCCCCACCGTGAGCACCCCTTCGAGGTTGCCCGGGAAATCGACCTGGCTCTGCGAGTTACCGGCGGCTACCACGACCACGGCACCCTTCCCTCCCCGGCCCTGCGTTCGCGCTCGGCCAAAGGCATTGGCAATGACATCCGCCGGCGGACCGCCACCCCAGGAGTTGGAGAGCACATCCGACTTGGCTTTCTCCCAGGCCCAGTCGATGGCATCCGCGGTCTCGAAGTCGTCGAAGACCCAGAAACCCCGGTCGTCACTCTTGGCGATACGGGCGGCCACCAGCCGTACGCCGGGTGCCAGACCCTTCGCCCGGTCGCTCTGACCGACGACAATGCCGGCGCAGGCGGTGCCGTGGGCGTCGTTGCCGTCCGGTCGCGCCGACTGGTTGCCGTCGACAAAATCGGCCTCGGCGACCACCGCGTCTTCGAGATAGCGGTGGTCGGTATCCACCCCTTCGTCCAGCACCGCCACCCGCACACCGGCCGAGCCCGTCGTCACCGTCCACGCCGCCAGGGCGTGCACATCGGCCCCGATCAATCCGGGCTCACCCGGGTTGTCCAGTGCCCACTGGGTCTCTGCGGTGTGGGCCGAGGGACCCGGCCGCTGGAGCACACGCAAGAAATTGGGGTGGGAAGCACCCACGTTGCCCCGCCTGAATAGCGCGTCCGCGGCCTCGAAGGCCATGGCGACGCGGTTTTCACAGTCCTCGGGTGCTATCAACAGCACCTTGCCGCAGCGTCCTTCGGCCACCGGTTTCATCCCGTACTCCGATCGCATCCAGCGGATCTCGGAGGAGCGGGCACCGTCGACGGCCACGGTCTCGGTGGGTATGACCACGCCGGCCCTTACTCGGGAGGGCGAGAAATAGATCTCGCTCCTCGAGAGGCATTGGAATCGGCTGGAAACCCGCTGCTGCTGGCTGGACAGGGTCTCGAAGATGGCGCTCCCCGCCTCCTGCGGCTTCACCGGCTCCTGGAAGGCAGCCGGCCTCAGTCGCTCGGTCCGCCTTTCGCCATCGGAGATCGTCTCCAGCCGCAGCCTTTGCCTTTGCCCCTCCGAGTAGTACTCGACATATCTCATGGAATATCCGCCTCCTGCCAGGATCGAGAGCCGGCAAGGCTCTGATATTAGCAGCCGGGCCGAGGCTGGCTCTAAGAGGAAGACCCGGTGACGGCAGGAGCTACCGCGGTTGCGGCACCAAAGTACTTACGCTGAAAGTAGAGAGCCACGTTGACCAGACCGATCAGCACCGGCACCTCGACCAGCGGGCCGATAACCGCCGCGAAGGCCACTCCCGAGCCGATGCCAAAGACGGCGACGGCCACCGCGATGGCGAGCTCGAAATTGTTCGAGGCGGCGGTAAAGGCGAGCGTCGTGGTTTTGCTGTAGTCGGCGCCGATCTTCCACCCCATCCAGAAGCTGACCAGGAACATCACCACGAAGTAGATGAGAAGCGGCAGGGCGATGCGGAGCACGTCACCGGGGATGCGGACGATCTGGTCCCCCTTCAAGCTGAACATCACCAGGATGGTGAAGAGCAGCGCCACCAGAGTGATCGGTGAGATTCTGGGGATAAAGACGCGCTCGTACCATTCGCGCCCTCTCGACTTCACCAGCACGAACCGCGTCAACATACCGGCAAGAAACGGGATGCCCAGGTAGACAAAAACGCTCTGCGCGATCTGTCGCATGTTGACATCGACGATCGAGCCCTCCAGACCGAAGAGGGGCGGCAGTTTGGTAATGAAGATCCAGGCGTAGAGGCTGTAGAAGAGCACCTGAAAGACGCTGTTGAGCGCCACAAGGCCCGCGGCGTATTCCGAATCGCCCTTGGCCAGCTCGTTCCACACGATCACCATGGCGATACAGCGGGCCAGACCGATCAGGATCAGACCCACCATGTACTCGGGTTGATCTCTCAGCAACAGGATCGCCAGCAAGAACATCAGAATTGGTCCGATCACCCAGTTCTGCAAAAGCGACAGTCCAAGGATTCGCCAGTTGCGGAAGACGTCGGGAAGCTCTTCGTAGCGCACCTTGGCCAGGGGTGGATACATCATGAGGATCAACCCGATGGCAATCGGGATGTTGGTCGTGCCCACCTGGAAGCGTTCGATAAAGGGCTCGACCTCGGGGATCAGATAGCCGATGGCCACACCGATGCCCATCGCCAGAAAGATCCACAGGGTGAGATAGCGGTCGAGAAAAGAGAGTTCTTGCGCTATGCCTCGATTCATTGATCCGAGTCCTCGCAGTCTTGTGGTGTCGGGTTGCCGGTAGACATGGCTAGCGCGAATGGCGAGGGTCTTTAGGCGCGGTAACAGCCCGAGAGCTGCACCAGGTCCTTTTGTCGAACCTCTTCCAGCTTCTGGGCATCGGCCAGGATCACCGGGTCATCACGCAGGCTCTCCTTTACCCACTCCAGAGCCCTTTCGACCTCGGCGGAGGCCCCCGTTGCGGCTAGGCTGTAGAAATGCCAGCGGCCCTCCTTGCGCTGCTCGACCAGACCGGCGCGCTGAAGAACAGAGACGTGCTTGGAGACCGTGGAGGGTGCCAGACCCAGCAGATCGATGACCTGGCAGAGACAGAGATCACCATGGCGCAGCGCCATCAGCGTGCGCAATCGGCTCTCGTCCGCCAGCGCCCTGGTAATGGTCACATGGTCCTGCACGATCACTTCCTCACTTCGTCAACTATCGAAGTGTAGCACCACAGACCCTACTTCGACAAGCAGCAGGAGGAGCTCCCGGCCGGCGGCTTCGAAACCGATTGAAACCAATGATGCAATACTTTCGTAATTACTTAACAAATGGAGCCCACTGTGACCCCAGGTACGACAATCACTGACGATCTCGTCTGCTACTGCTTCCAGATCTCGAGAGGGGACATCGAACAGGATGTCCGAGAAAGCGGTGGCCGGTCAGTCCCACATTTCATCCGCAGCGAGATTAGGGCGGGCCACTGCTCTTGCGAGACCCTGAACCCGACGGGTAAGTGCTGTCTTGGTGACGTCGAGACGCTAATCAGACAGCTCGAGGACGAAGAAGGAGTCGAGCCATGAGATGCATAGGACCCACCCTGGCGCGGTCAGAGATCGCTCACATTCGCCAAACCCTCGCCTTCGCACCCGAGATCGAAGAGGCGGTGGAGCTCTTCTCCCTGGCCAACAGCTCAACGCGGCTCAAGATCCTCTTGTTGCTCGATCAGCTCAAGGAGCTATGCGTGTGCGATCTGGCCGAGATGCTGGACGTGTCGCTCTCAGCGGTTTCCCAGCATCTGGCCAAGCTGCGGGCCTATGGGCTGGTGACGAGTCGCCGCGAAGCCCAGACGATCTTCTACCGCCTGACCGACCACCCGTTTGTCGGCAAGCTCGATCGGCTGGTCTTCGATCAGATCACTCTGCTCGACGAAGTACCCGCTAGGCCCGGTGAGGAGTAAGCAATGAGCGAACATCAAAACCTGGCCGAGCTGCCGCCTCTCTTCTTTGGCCGTCTGATGAGGATCGTGACCGGCCTGGTCACGCTAGGAATAGTTCCATACGTCGGTATCGATCAGCTCGGGTTCTGGGGAGTAGCAGGTCTCGGTTTTCTGGGCCTCTCCTTCCTGATCGGCGGCATCATGGGCAACCCCGGTTGCGAAATCACCGCCCTGCCCAACATGGCCCTCCCCACAACCAAGAGGGTCCACTGCTTGTGACCGCTGTGGACGCCCTTGGACAGGGCGGAGCACGCCATCAAAGGTCATGATGAATAACTGAAGACTGTCGACCCTAAATGAGTGACGATCAGAACGAAAAACCTCGCTATCTAGGTGCCGCCGGAGCAGCGACGGCCGGTGCAGGGGCCTCTCTCGTCGCCACAGTGGCGGGCTCTTGCTGTCTGCCGATCGTCGCACCGTTGACGGTGGCCCTGCTCGGCGCCAGCGGTGCTGCCTGGGCGGCCGGCTTGAAGCCTTACAGCCCCTATCTGATCGGTGTCTCGTTCTTCCTTCTCATCTCCGGGTTCTGGATGGTCTACCGTCCGCGCCCGGCTGTCGACGTAGCGAGTTGCCCCCTGCCTGGCAGCAGGGGCTCCCTTGCCGTCAAATTGCTGCTGTGGATCGCCACACTGATCTGGCTGGCCGCGGTGCTCCTCAATTACCTACCCTTGCTCACACTGTCGCTGACTCGCGCTTGATCAACCCCGGAGAGATTCTCGATGAAAGCTCTCACGATCTCACTGGCTATCGTATTGCCCTCAATTCTGGCAGCTGGTGGCAACTTCCCCATTGAAGCACAGGAGTTCGAACACATTACCGAAGACGCCGAGCCGCTTCGCAGCCAGTTCAACGCCGACGTCGGCAAGGTCCGAGCTGTCTTTTTGGCCTCCCCTACGTGAGGGGTCTGTCTTCGGGGGGCCTCCGAACTGCAAAAGAAATGGTTGGACAAAGAAGATAGCCCGGAACTGGCTATCTACGTTGTCTGGTCGTCCCAGCTCAACGCCGAGGAAAAGCACGTCCCCGACGCTGCCAAACTGCTATCCGACAAACGAGCTAGGCACTACTGGGACGGCGATCAAGTTGTCGGCGGCAAATACCAGAAGCTCACTCTCCCAGACGGTGAAATCATCGAGATCGCTTCGCCGGCCTGGGATATTTGGATGCTCTTTGGGCGCGATGCCCGATGGGATGAATCGGCCCCAAAACCCGATTGGTGGGAGCATCAGCTCGGACCACTGCCAAAGGAGATCCGACTCGAACCCGAGCGTTTCGCCGACAAGGCCAGCGAGCTCCTGGCCCTCGAGCACTAGGCTGTCCACTTCTTTGTTGCCTACCTTGCGGGGTAGCCTTCGGCCCCGTCCGCGGGGGTATTGAGCCAAAGAGCATTCGACGGCCAGAATCGACAAGCCTCGATCGCGCCACATCGCCGACAAGGAGCTTGTCGCCATGCAGTACCTGCTTTCCTCCAAGGCCGAGCCCGAACGGGCGACCGGGTGGTCGCTTGCCGTTCTCGCCCTGTTCACCATCTTTCTTTCATCCCCCGCTACCGGCCAGATCCAGTTCTCCTTCGAGTTCAGTTTCTCCAACCCCGGAGCTCGCAGCCTCGGTTTTGGCGGGGCCTTTGTCGGGCTGGCCGATGACGCCACGGCGGCCTTCGCCAACCCGGCAGGGCTGGTGCAGCTGGCCAGGCCCGAGGTGTCGATCGAGGGACGCTCCTGGAGCTACTCGACACCTTATACCTCGACCGGCAGGGTCTTTGGCGAGCCGACCGGTATCGGGATCGATACCCATACAGGAATCCAACTCGGGCGATCCGAAGCCGACCTGAGCGGCCTCTCGTTCCTCTCCTTCGTCTACCCCAAAGAAAAGTGGTCGCTGGCCTTCTACCGACACCAATTGGCGAAATTCGAGTCCGCCAGCGAGACCCAGGGACTCTTCTTGGACGACCCGGGTGGCACCGGGAATGTCAGCTTCGAGGACACCCTGAGGATCCCAGACCAGCAGGGAACGGTCAATCTGAATATCGTCACCTATAGCGTCGCGGGGGCTTACCGCATTCACGAGCGCCTCAGCCTGGGGATCGGGCTCTCCTATTTCGACGGCTCACAACAGGTGAGATCGGAGGCCTATCTCTGGGACGAGGACACCGTGGAGGGCTTCTTTGGCGAGAACCATTTCCTGCCCGACCGGCACTGGTTTGATGTCGCAATGGATACCGACGGCACCGACTGGGGACTGACGGCCGGCCTCCTCTGGCACTTCGCCGAACGATGGCATCTGGGCGCATTCTTTCGTCAAGGACCCGAAATCGACGGCCAGTTGACGCTGCTGCCAGGGCCGACCTTGACCGAGATTCCACCCGGTACCCTGATCGAGGTCGACACACCGATCCAGTATCCGAACGTTTACGGGCTGGGAGTTGGCTTCCGTTCGGCCGATGGGCGCTGGACCGGGAGCTTCGAATGGGACTACATCGAATACTCGGTCATCTTGGAGAGCGTCAGAGAAGTCGAAGACCGAGATCCGCGGTTTCACTTTCCCGAAACCATGGACGATGGCAACGAGCTGCACCTTGGGGGAGAGTACGCCTTTCTGCAGACGACCCCTGTTGTGGCCGTGCGGTTGGGCGCCTGGCTCGATCCCGATCATCGCGTCAGCTCCGACACGAGTGACGAGACGTCGACGGCGCTCTTTCAAGCCGGTGACGACGAGATCCACTTTGCAATGGGAGTTGGTGTGGCCTTCAAGAGTTTCCAGATCGATCTCGCGGCGGACTTCTCCGATCTGGTCGACACGGTCGCCCTCTCCGCCATCTATTCCTTCTGAGCCTCGAAAAGAGGTGCTCTGGATTTAGTCGGCGCTAAAGCCGATGGTTCTGTGCGAGCCATCGCAAAAGGGTTTCTTCTGCGAGGCACCACAGCGGCAGAGCGAGCCCTTGACACCGAAGTCGGAGCCGGTTCCATCGGCACTCTTGATCTCCAGCGGGCCACTGCAGGCGAGGGAACCATTGGCATTCACCCGAATCTCCAGGTGCGCCTGCTCCCCCTCTTCACCGCTATCGCTACGTCGCCTATCCGTCACCGCTCCCGGGTCCTCGAATCCACTCTCGATGTGGCTGTTGTCACAGAACGGTTTGTTCTTGGATGCACCGCATCGGCAGAGCGCCACTCGAGTCTCCTTCAGGACCGATCCGTCGGGCATTTGAAGCTCGAGATCGCCCTCGAGGTAGACCGGACCGTTGGCCACCACACGGCCGCTGTTGCTCACCGGTGTCCTCTCCGCCGGCCCACCGTCCAATCGCTCGAAGCGCAGCGCCCCGGTCGGACATCTGAGGACGACCTCTGCGATCTCTCCGGCCGATCCCTTTTCCGGCTCGATCCAGGGCCGCCCCTGGCGATCGAACACCTCCGGTAATCCGTGGACGCACTCCTCGGCGTGAATACACCGTTTGGCCTCGAAGCGAACGACGATGTCCGGACTTTCGTAGTCGTAGATCTTCTTACGCGACATCGAGCCTCCTCATAAACCTGCTCCTTCCTCTCACCCCGCCTCCGGTTTTGGGCTGCGCTGCTTCGTGTTCGTCATAACAACGATAGCCAAAACCGATATTTCCGCGCCGCGAACATCTATTTACGGCCAACGGGCTGGGGCGGTAGGCTGTAGGGGAAGGGAATCGTCATTATGCTTGCCTCTGCCCTGACCAAGCGAGACGGCCAGACAGTCTTGGAGACTCGCCGCTATCCCGACCCCGAGGTGGGCCCCGGGAAGGCGCTCCTGGAGATTCGCGCCGCCGCTCTCAATCATCTCGATCTCTATTCTCGTGCTCACCACGCAGCCGATCCATCGGCCGCTGACAAGATCATCGGCGCGGACGCCGCCGGAGTCATACGCGAAGTCGGGCCGGGCGTCGAGGATCTGGCTCCGGGGAACGAGGTGGTGCTCAACCCGGGGCTGAGCTGCGGCCACTGCGAGCTGTGTGAGGCAGGTGAGGAGAGCGAGTGTCCCGGCTTCGATCTGGTGGGCAGAGGGGTGCCGGGGACCTACGCCGAGCTCATCGTCGTACCGGCCGCGAATCTCGCTCCCAAACCCACCCATCTGAGCTTCGAAGAGGCGGCCGCTCTGCCGCTGGCGCATCTGACGGCGTGGCGGATGGCGATGACCCGTGGCGGTCTACAGCCGGGCGAGAGGGTGCTCATCCATGGCATCGGCGGTGGGGTGGCTCTCGCCGCGTTGCAGATCGCCAAGCTGGCCGGGGCCGAGGTCATCGTCACTTCCTCTGCCGACACCAAGCTCGAACGGGCACGCGAAGCGGGTGCGGACGAGACGATCAACTACAAAAACACACCGGAGGTTGCCAAAGCGGTGCGCGAGATGACGGGTAACAAGGGGGTCGACCTGGTCATCGACACTGTCGGCGCCGCTACCCTACCTGCCAGTGTCTCGGCGGCACGCAACGGCGGGCGGGTCGTGGTCTGTGGCGCCACCACCGGGGCGGATGCGACGATCAACATCCGCGAAGTGTTCTGGCGACAGATCACCATCCTCGGCTCCACCATGGGCAGTACCGACGATTTCCGCGAGATGCTGGTGACGGTCGCCGAGCGGGGACTGGTGCCGGTCATCGACTCGGTACGGCACCTCTCGGATGCCGGCGCCGCTCTCGACCACATGGAGACCGGGGATCAGTTCGGGAAGATCGTCCTGAGCGCCAGCTCCGATGCCGGCAGCTGGCCCGAGCCGGTCGAATAAGGCACTATGCCGCAGCGCGGCTAGCAGCCCTACCCAAAAAGGTATCGCCGCACCCACCCCACAAGGTGTGGCGGAGATGCCCCGACCCGCACAATCTCAGGGAAGCACGGACAGCGGAGGAATCTCATGGATCAGGTTGCCCTTCAGCACCGATCGACAGCACCTCATTATCTGGCGAGGACCTGCACCAAACTCATGGTCTGGTCAGCGCTGGCGGTGCTGCTGAGCCTCGCGGTACCTCACCCGGCAACTGCCGAGTACGACTCCGACATCCCCACGCCCGACTCGTTCCTCGGTTACCCCCTCGGTGAATGGGTCACCGACTACGCCGGGATGGAGCGGTACTTCTCCGCCCTCGCCGCGGCCTCGCCGCGGGTGGTGTTCGCCACCTACGGCGAGGACTACGAGCACCGGCAGCTCCGCTACGCCGTGGTGTCGAGCGCGGCCAACATCCAACGCCTGGACGAAATCAAGACCGCCACCAGGAGTCTCAGCGATCCCAGAACACTCGACGCTGCCGAAGTCAGTGACCTCATTGAGAACACACCCGTGGTTGTCTGGCTCAACTACAGCACCGACGGCAACGAGACCGCCGGGCTGGAGTCGGCGCTGATGATGGCCCACCACTTCGCCGCGGCCACCGACGACGAAACCACAAGCCTGCTGGACGAGGCCGTCCTGGTGATCACTCCGGTCATGAACCCCTCTTCGCACGAGCGATGGGCCACCTGGTCGAACTCGTTCGCCTCACTGGGTGGCAACGAGGACCCGAATGCCATGGAGCACAACCCTCCATGGGGAGTGCTCACCAACAACAACCACTATCTGGTGGATGTCAACCGGGAGTCGCTGTGGGCCTTTCAGCGTGAATCGTCCGCCCTGCGCCGCCTCTATTACGAGTGGATTCCGGCGATCTTTGTCGATCACCACGGCGAGTACGACAACTTCACCGGACCGGGGTACGAGGAGCCGCTGAACCCCCTGTTTACCGATGCCCAGCAGCGCTGGCTGGATCGGATGGGTCGTGACATCGGCGAGAGCTTTGGCGAGCACGGATGGTCCTACTTCCCCTGGGAGACAGGGACCTTCTACCCCGGCTTCTGGGAATCGATGGGGCTGCTCAACGGCGCCATCGGTTTCACCTACGAGACCATCGGCGGCGGCTCCAAAGGGCTCCGCTACCGTCGCCCGGACGGCAGTGTGATCACTCTCGAGCTAGCGGCGAGACAAAATTTCGAGGCCTCGAAGAAGGTCATCGAGACGGCCGTGGCCGCGCGCCGGGAGCTGCTCACCGACTTTGCCGGGTTCTTTCGCTCGGCCCTGGAGCTTGCCGACGCCGGACCCGAGCGGGCCTTTATCGTCGACCCCGGAAACGATCCGGGGCGGGCCTGGCAGCTGGTGGAGATTCTGATGGCCAACCGGGTCGAGGTCTACCGCACTACTCGCGAGCTCGAGCTGCAGCAGGTCCACGGCTATGTCGACGCAACGTCGACATCCAAGAGCTTTGCCGCCGGGGTCTATGTCATCCCGGTCGACCAGCCCCAGGCGCGGCTGCTACTGACCCTCATGCGCCGGAATCTCGATCTGCCCCAGGTGACCTTGGAGAGGGCCGAGGAATTCCGGCGGCAGCAGGAGACGGCGGGCTACTACAACCCCAAAATCGACAAGACGACTTATCTCTTCTACGACGTCACCGCCTGGCCGCTGCCGCTCACCTTCAATGTTCCCGCGTACTGGTCCGAGCGGGCCCCGGCGGACGGACTCGAGCGCGTCGGAGAGCTCGAAGCTGCCACGGCGGCGGTGCCCGATCGGCCGGGCTCCTACGGCTATCTCTTCCCGGGGCACGGCAATACAGCGATGGCGCTCCTGGTCGATCTCCTCGCACAAGACCTGGTCGTCAACGTGGCCTGGTCCGGCTTTACCGCTGCCGGACGAAGTTTTCCCCGTGGATCGCTGCTGATCCGCAACGAGCGCAACCCGGGGGCGGATCTCCTGTCCACCCTGAGCGCCGCCGCCCGGCGACACGGCATCGACCTGGTTGCGGTCGATACACCACATTCCGACAGCGGTCCAAGCCTGGGCTCGGACCAGTTTGTCTACGCCAAGAGACCCAAGATCGCGGTGCTGGCCGGTGATCCGGTGAGCACCCGCTCCTTTGGTGATCTCTGGTTCACCCTCGAGCGGCTCTATCAGCTCCCGTTTACCGCGGTCTACAAGGAGCAGCTCGACGCCAAGATCCTGGCGGAGTACGACGTGCTCGTCCTCCCCCACGGCTGGTACACCGACGACACTTTTACCAAGGACCGGCTGGCAGAGCTGAAGAGCTGGATTACCCAGGGAGGATCGTTGGTCTGCCTCAAGGGTGCCGCGAGTTGGGCCGCCCAGCCGGAGCGCGAGCTCGCCGCCGCCAGGCTCCGTGCCACCCAGTGGCCGCTGGAGGCGACGGCAGACACAGAGGCCCGCGAGACGGTAGCCGTCCCCGGCGCCATCCTGAGGGCCGAGCCCGACCCCCATCACTTCCTGGCCATCGGCTACGACGGGTCGACACCCGTTCTCGTCCAGTCCAACCTGGCCTTCGAGACCGACTCCGCTATCGCCGCGCCCTTTCGCTTTGCCGAGCTGAACCACCTCAAACTAGCCGGCTTCGCCTACCCCGACTCGCTCGAGCGTCTGGCCGGCACCCCGTACGCGCTCGAGGAGCGTGTCGGCTCCGGGCACATCGTGCTCATACTCGACGACCCCAACTTTCGACTCTACTGGCAGGGACTCTCTAGGTTCTTCCTCAACAGCCTGGTGCTGAGTCCCAGCTTTTGACACCAATGACCACAGATCCGATGTTGGTCATTCCATCAGTTTCTAACGGAGGAGACCTTTGATCATGAGAACCGCGCCTATCACCGTCCTGCTCGGTCTCGGTGCTCTACTTCTTGTCTTCCCGGTCATCACCGCCGAGGAGGCCACGACTACCGAAGAGGATTCCCCTCGAACCATTACCGTCGACGACTACTTTCGTATCCATGAAGTCGGTGACCCTCAGATCAGTCCCGACGGCAAGTGGGTCGCCTACACCGTCTGGGAGGACGATCTGGACGAAGACAAGGGCGGCAGCCGGATCTGGATGGTGCCCTCCTCTGGCGGCAAGGCCGTGCCGTTGACCGCGGAGGGTAAGTCGTCCTCACGCCCGCCACGACCGCGTTGGAGCCCAGATGGCAAGTACCTGGCCTTTCTTGCCACCCGCGATGAAGGGAAGAGACAGGTCTGGGCCCTCTATCGGCATGGAGGCGAAGCGATCCAACTGACCGACACGGTACAGGACGTCGAGTCGTTCGAGTGGTCCCCCGACGGCAGCCGCTTGGTTCTCGTGCTCCAGGACCCCAAGCCCGAAGAGGTAGAGGCCAAAGAGAAAGAGGAAAAGGGCGAGAAGGAAGAGGATGAAACAACGCCGCCCTGGGTCATTACCCGTCAGCAGTTCAAGGTCGACTACGTCGGCTATCTCGATACGCGCCGGACACATCTCTATGTTCTCGATGTGGAGACCAAGGAGCTGACCCAGATCACTTCAGGTGACTTCGACGACTCGGAGCCGGCCTGGTCACCCGACGGCAAGCTGATCGCCTTTACCAGCAACCGTACCGAGAATCCGGACGCCAACTACAACACCGACATCTGGACCGTCGCTGCCGACAACACCGACAAAGACGCCTCTCTCCGCCAGGTCACCAAGAACCCCGGACCCGACAAAGGACCGTCCTGGTCACCCGACGGCAAGACCATCGCCCACATCTCGGCCATCGACACCGACGCCATGCTTTACGCCACCGAGCACCTCGCGACCACCGACCTCGAGAGTGGAGAGGAACGGGTGTTGACGGCGGATGTGGACCGCATGGTCTTTGTCGTCGAGTTCTCCGCCGACGGCGAGTCGATCTATTTCAACCTGCAGGATAGCGGCGAGCTCAACCTGGCCCGGATCCCCGCGCGTGGAGGCGCCGTCGAGAGGGTGATTGGTGGGCCACAGGTGGTGGACGCCTTCGATATCGGTACCGATGGAGCCATCGCCGCGCTGATCGGCGAGCCCCATCACCCACCGGAGGTTTTTCTTTTCAAGGACGGTAAGCTCGAGCAGATCTCACACGTCAATGACGAGTTTCTGGCCGGCATCAAGCTCGGGGAGTTCGAGGAGATCCACTTTCGGAGCGCCGACGGCACCGAGATCGAAGGCTTTGTCGTCAAGCCGCCGGGCTTCGCCTCGACCTCCAAGTACCCAGCGATTCTGCGCATCCACGGCGGCCCGCAGGACCAGTACGACTTTCGATTCAGCTTCGATCACCAGATCTTCGCCGCCAACGGCTACGTGGTGGTGCTACCCAACCCCCGTGGCTCGACCGGCTACGGCCAGGATTTCTGTCTGGCGATCTGGCAGGCCTGGGGCGAGAAAGACTATGAAGATGTCATGGCGGCGGTGGACTACGTCATCGACCAGGGATATGTCGACCCCGAGCGACTCGGTGTCGGCGGCTGGTCCTACGGCGGCATGCTCACCGATCACGTGATCACCAAGACCGATCGCTTCAAGGCGGCCTACTCCGGCGCCAGCGCCGTCCTCTATGTGGTCAACTACGGGCACGATCAGTACCAGCGCTGGTGGGAGTACGAAGTCGGTCTGCCGTGGGAGCCCGAGAGCCGCGAGATCTACGAGAGGATGTCGCCCTTCAACAAAGTGGCCAACGTGGTCACGCCGACTCTCATCCTCTGTGGCGAGCAGGACTGGAACGTCCCGGTCATCAACTCCGAGCAGCTCTATCTGGCGCTGAAACGGCTGGGGGTGCCAACCGAGCTGGTGGTCTACCCCGGCGAGTACCACGGGATCTCCACCCCGTCCTATATCAAGGATCGCTACGAGCGCTACCTCGACTGGTTCTCCAAGTACGTCAAGGGAGAAGCTCGTACCAGCGAGTCCGCCGTCCAGGAAGCCTCATGATTGGTCCGCTTCTCTCATCGAGACTCGATCGCCTCCTCGTCCTGCCGGTGCTGGCGGCCCTGGCCTTCGCGGTGCCGCTGACGACGAGCGGCGAGGAGGCAGATCAATCCATCCCCGGCTTCTCCCGCGAGTCCGCTCGGGCACAGAGAACAGTCGAGGAGAAGATGGTGCGGCTGCTCGACCCGACTAGCACCGCCCGACACTTCCGCATCCTCACCGAAGAGCCTCACCCCTCGGGCTCGCAGAGGAACTACGAGCTGGCGCTCTACACCCGCGATCGATTTCTCGAGTACGGGCTGGAAGAGGTCGAGCTCCACGAGTACAAGGTCTATCTCCCCTGGCCCAACGAGATCAGGGTCGAGATGCTCGCGCCCCACCACTTTGTTCCGACGCTGAAAGAGGATGGCTACCCGGTCGACAAGGACAGCTACGCCGACGTTGGAACCACCTACCTTGGTATGTCGGGCTCGGGTGATGTCACCGCGGAAGTGATCTATGCCCACAGCGGCAACCCGGAGGACTACGACTGGCTGGAGAGCCAGGGGATCGATCCGAAGGGGAAGATCGCCATCGTCCGTTACTCGGTCCCCTACAGCTACCGTGGCTTCAAGGCCTGGGAGGCCGAAAGACGGGGAGTCAAGGCGCTACTCATCTACTCCGACCCGATGGAGGACGGCTACCGCAAGGGCGATGTCTTTCCGCACGGACCCTGGGGCCCCGAGAGCCACATCCAACGGGGCGCCATCACCTACGACTTTATCGTCCCCGGCGACCCGCTGACCCCGGGCTGGGCATCGGTGGAGGGGGCCCGCCGGGTCCCGATCGAGGAGGCCCGCTCGGCTCCCGAGATCATCGCCGTGCCGCTCTCCTGGCGGGATGCGCGTCCCATCCTCGAGAGTCTGGACGGCCCGGTGGCACCGCACTCCTGGCAGGGGGCGCTGCCCATCACCTACCACGTGGGGGCCGGGCCGGCCAAGCTGCGGGTCAAAGTCGATATGGACGGCAAGACCCGGTCGATATGGGTGGTCACCGGCAAGATTCTGGGTAATGACGAGCCCGACCAGACGGTCATCCTCGGCAACCACCGTGATGCCTGGGCCTACGGTGGGGTGGATCCCTCGAGCGGCACCGCCAGCCAGCTCGAAGCCGCCAGGATTCTCGGCGAGTTGGCGCGCAAGGGGCACCGCCCTCGCCGCACCCTGGTGCTGGGAAACTGGGATGCCGAGGAGGACCACCTGACCGGCTCTACCGAGTGGGGCGAGCAGTTTGCCCAGGAGTTGGGTGCGGGTGCGGTCGCTTACCTCAATGTCGACAGCTCGGTGAGCGGGCCCGACTTCGAGGTCGGCGGCGTCGCCAGCCTGAATTCCTCGATCGAGTCGGTGGCGCGCGACGTCATCGACCCCAACAGCCGACGGAGCCTGTTCGAAACCTGGGAGGCCCGGATCGAAGCGGGTGCAGCGGAGGACGATGGCACGCCAACTCTCGTCGACAACAACCTGGGCAGCGGTTCCGACTACACCGTCTTTCTCAACTACCTCGGTGTCCCCATCGTCTCTATGAGCTTCGACGGACCCTACGGGGTCTACCACTCCCAGTACGACGACCTCTACTGGATGGAGCACTTCGGCGACCCCGGCTACCGCTATATGACCGCCATGGTCGAGGTCTGGTGCCGGCTCGCTCTACGACTGGCCAACGCCGACATCCTCCCCTACGACTTT
>JBAUDS010000360.1:0-19209 GCA_049678185.1 Thermoanaerobaculia bacterium | reverse complement strand
GTAAAGATGAGGTCCGCGCCCTCGATCACTCCATCAGCGAGCTGCGGCAGCACAAAGACGAATGGGCGAGGCTCGAGCCCCGGGAGAAGTTGGCTCTGCTGGAGCAGCTCCCCGGGAGGGTGGCGCTCAACGCCGACCGGTGGGTCGAGGCCGGGCTGGCCGCCAAGGGGCTCGAGCCCGATTCGCCCTATGCCGGTGAGGAGTGGACCGCGGGGCCGTGGGCGACGCTCCACGGTCTGAACATCCTGATCCGAACGCTTGGCTCCTTGGCAGAGGGGGAGCGGCTACCGCGAGGGCCGGCGCGGACCCGGCACGACGGCCAGGTGGTGGTCGAAGTGGCACCGCTGGATATCTGGGAGCGACTGCTGCTGAGTGGATTCTCCGCCGAGATCTGGATGCAACCGGGTGTCACCCTGGACAATCTGGAGGACAACCGGGCTCATTTCTATCGCCAGGGCTCAACCGAGGGGCGGGTAGCGCTGATCCTGGGGGCGGGTAACGTTTCCAGCATCTCGCCACTGGATGTGCTTTCGAAGATGGTCGAGGAGGGGATGGTCTGCTTGCTCAAGATGAGCCCGGTCATTGATTATGTAGGCCCGATCTTGGAGGAGATCTTTGCGCCGCTGGTCGACCGCGGCTTTCTCCGCATCGCCTACGGTGGCACCGAGGTCGGTACCTATTTGGTCGGCCACGATGGCATCGATGTCGTCCACATGACCGGCAGCAATGTGACCCACGACGCCATCGTCTTTGGTCCCGGTCCCGAGGGTGAAGAGCGACGACGGCGGGGGGAGCCGCTTCTCGACAAACCGATCACCAGCGAGCTCGGAGGGGTGACCCCCACGATCGTGGTGCCGGGGCCGTGGAGCGAGCGCGATCTGCGTTATCAGGCGGAGCACATCGCCACCCAGAAGCTGCACAACGTGGGCTTCAACTGTGTGGCCGCTCAGGTGCTGGTGCTTCCCGCCGACTGGGACCGGACCGACCGGCTGCTCGCCGCGCTGCGGGAGACTCTGAGGTCGGTGAAGCCTCGCCCCACCTACTACCCCGGTGCCGCCGACCGTCAGCAGAAGGCGGTGCGAGCTCATCCGGGGGCGGAGGTTCTACAGCCGAATGGTGGCAGCGGGGCCGCTCGCACCCTGATACCCGGACTCGACCCCGAGGCCAGGGGGGACATCAGCTTTCGCGAGGAGCACTTTGGGCCGGTGCTTGCCCAGACAAGCCTTCCGGGCGGCGACGCCCGGAGCTTTCTCGGCCATGCGGTGAAGTTCTGCAACGAGCAGCTGCAAGGGAGTCTGGCGGTCAACCTGATCGTCCATCCCCGAACGGCGGCTGAGCTGGGTGAGGGTCTCGACGACCTGGTGTCGGAGTTTTGCTACGGCACCGTCGGCATCAACGTCTGGGCCGGGGCCGCCTTCCTGCTCTTCCAGGCGAGCTGGGGGGCCTTTCCGGGTCATACGCTGCAAGATGTGCAGAGCGGCATTGGGGTCGTCCACAACGGCCTGCTGTTCGACAAGCCCGAAAGGACGGTGGTCCGGGGTCCCTTCTATCCCTTCCCGCGGTCCCTGGCCCACGGCGAGCTCCACTGGTCGCCCAAACCGCCCTGGTTCGTCACCCACCGGCAGGCCCACGTGGCCTGCCGCCGGCTGACCCGCTTTGCCGCCGCTCGCGGTTGGAGACATCTGCCCGGGATCTTCCTGGCCTCGATGAGAGGCTGACTCTCACTGGATAGAAAGAATCCCTGGTCCTGAATGTAATATCAGGCCCACCGAGCATTTCGCGTTACCAAGGGAGTATCGTCTGAGGCCTTCGGGGAGGATCCATCGTGGCAGAAACCGACTCCAGCTCGAGCAGTCCGCAAGCCAAGCCGCAGCGCGGTGGCTTCCGCAAGATATGGGCCTGGTTCTTCATCGCTTTGCGAGTCATCGGGGCCTTCTTTGCCGTTGACGCCATCATGTCGAACCGCACCGCCACCGGAGCCGTCGCCTGGTCGCTCGGTCTGGTGACCGCACCCATCGTCGCCCTACCGGCATATCTGGTCTTTGGGCGCGGTAGGTTCGAGGGCTATCTCGAGGCTCGCCAAGAAAACCAGGAGGAGATCGACGCTCTCATCGACGAGATCCACACCAACCTCGAGTCTTCCGTCTTCCATTTTGAGGCCCGCCACCCTGCCTTCGATGCGCTCAGGGGCCTTTCAAGGGCGGAGCTGACTCGTGGCAACAAGGCCGAGTTGCTGGTCGACGGCGAGGAGACCTTCGACAGCATCATCGAAGGGATCGGCAAGGCGCAGGACTATGTCCTCGTCGAGTTTTACATCGTGCATGACGATGGACTGGGTCGGCGACTGAAAGACGCCATGATCGAACGGGCCCAGGCCGGAGTGGATGTGGTCTTCCTCTACGACGAAGTGGGGAGCTCGTCTCTGCCCGACGACTACAAGGATGAGCTGAGGGAGGCCGGGGTCAAGGTCTCGAATTTCAATACCACCCAGGGCCGTCGCAACAGGTTTCAGCTGAACTTTCGCAACCACCGGAAGATCGTCGTTGTCGACGGCAAGACCGCCTGGGTCGGCGGCCACAACGTGGGAGATGAATACCTGGGTCTCGATCCGGAGTTCAGTCCCTGGCGCGACACCCACGTGCGCCTCGATGGACCCGTGGCGATCAACGCGCAGGTAGCTTTTGCCTCCGACTGGTACTGGGCGCAGCGCGAGCTTCTCGATCTCGACTGGGTTCCCGAGCAGGTACCGGACTCGGATGTGATCGCGACGATCGTTGCCACCGGTCCCGCGGATCCGCTGGAGACCGCCGGGATGTTCTTCGTGCACGCCCTGAGCTCGGCCAAGGACCGGATCTGGATCACGGCACCCTACTTTGTGCCCGATGACGCGATCGTCAAGGCGCTGATGCTCGCCACGCTGCGGGGTGTCGATGTTCGAATCCTCGTTCCCGCCCAGGGCGACAGCCTGCCGGTCCAGATGGCGTCCTACTACTTCATGGCGCTGCTGGAAGAGTCGAAAGTGAAGTTCTGCGAGTGGGGGCCTGGATTCATGCATCAGAAGGTCATGCTCATCGACCAAAATACGTCCGTCATCGGCACCCACAATTTCGACAACCGTTCGTTTCGGCTGAACTTCGAGATCGCGGCGTTGGTCTACGACGAGGATTTCACCAACGAGGTGGAAGCCATGTTCAGAGACGATTTCCAGAAATGCACCCCCATCGACCCCGCCTCGTTCGAGGACAAGCCCTGGCGCTGGCGCTTTGGGGTGCAGCTCTCTCGTCTGTTGGCGCCGATCCTCTAGTCCGAGCTGGAAGGCTCGTCGACTCCTGTCGAGGGGCGGCCTGACCTCTAGCCCCGTCTCGTCGACTGACGCCAGTCGGCCAGCGGCAGGATCTCGCAGGGGTCGCCGGGTCCGGCCGGTGAGGAACCGGCAGGAATCCGCACCAGGGCCGTGCCGCAGGCGAAGGCGGCCAGGTCGTGTGAGCCTTTGGCGTCGATCGGGGTGACCAGGATCTTGCCGTCGGCAATGCGCACCTCAGCGGTGCGAAAGCGGTCCCTCGATTTGGCCGCCGGCAGCGGCGCCACCAACTCACCCGCCAGGGCCCCGTGCCAGTAGCCGTCGTCCAGACCCTGGAGACAGCGGAGCAGCGGGCGTACGAAGAGCCAGAAGCAGACCATGACCGAGGTGGGGTTGCCCGGCAGGCCGAAGACCCAGCCACCGGGATGGCGGGCGGCGACCAGGGGCTTGCCGGGCTGTAACGCCACCGAGTCGAAGAGGATTTCGCAGCCGAGCTCCTCCAGGACCTGCTCGGCAAAGTCGAACTCCCCCATGGAGACGCCACCGGTGATCAGCAGGACATCGGTGGCCAGCCCACCGCGTATCCTGTCTCGCAGGGGTTCGTACTTGTCGGGGGCAATGCCGAGAGAGGTGAAGTGGAGGGCCAGACCACGGCCCGCGGCCAGCAGAAAGTCGGTGTGGGAATCCCGCAGCTGACCCGGCCCGGGCACCTGGTCGGGCGGGACGACTTCGTCGCCGGTGGCGAGCACCGCCACCGACGGTCTGCACCGGACGTCGACCTGCGAGTAGCCGTGGGTCGCCAGCAGACCCAGAGCCCCCGGTGTCAGAAGCGAGCCGGCCGGTAGCAGCGGCTGGCCTTTCTGCACGATCTCGCCCTGCCGCCGGATGTGAGCGCCGGTTGCGATCTCCGCCAGGAGAGTCATCTCCTCGCCGGCGCCTTTGGTCTGTTCGACGGGGACGACCCGGTCGGCGCTTGCCGGCACCGGTGCCCCGGTCATGATCCGAGCGGCCTTGCCTGCCGAGAGGTCGAAACCGGGTGGATCACCGGCGGCGATGGTGCCGGCGACCGGCAGGCTCGTGCCGGGGGAGACATCGCCGCAGAGGGCAAAGCCGTCCATGGCCGACACATCGGCGGCGGGGGTATCCAGGGTGGCGATCAGCGGCTCTACCAGGACTCGGCCGAGGGCCTCCCGGCGGTCGGCCGTTTCACTGCCGAGCGGCTCGATCTGCGTGGCCATTCTCTGCCAGGCTTCAGCGGGTGATATCACCTTGCATTCTCCTTGTGCGGCGGGCTTGTTTTGGGGTTGTCATGGCTACTCGGTCCCGTTGAGGTGTCACAGCGGCTGGAAATATCGCGGTGCTATACTCACGCGGCTCGAAATACGGCCTCGGCAAGCCCGAATCCAGGATCTTCCCGCTGTGACCGCAAAATTCAAATACCGAGGGAATCTAGCAGAGACTCCGTTGCCGGAGATGCTTTACACCATCGATCGGTTTCGCATTCCGGGCATCGTCGAGGCCAAGCACGAGGATGTCATCAAACGGGTCTTTGTCCGCGATGGATATATCGTTCATGCCAGCTCGACGGACCGAAGCGACAGCTTGGGAAGGTATCTCGAGAAGCTCGGCAGCTTGGAGCCCGATCAGCTGGCCAAGGTCAAGAAAGAGAGGGAATCCTCCAGCAAGCGCTTTGGCGTGTTGTGCATCGAGATGGGAATTCTCTCACCAGTCGAGGTGTTCGAGTTTATCCGGGCGCAGATCGAAGGCATCGTCTGGAGCCTTTTCTACTGGAGCGAAGGCGAGGTCACCTTTGGCATCGGCGCGTTGACAGACGAGGACATGGTCCAGATCCAGCTCTCCATCGGTCAGGTGGTGGTGCAGGGCATCCGGCAGGCACCCGATGCCAAACCGCTGGTGGCGAGATTGGGCGGCAAAGATACGATCCTCGAGCCGACCTACCGGTTGGAGGATCTGATCGAGCTGGGGCTGGACACCGACGATTATCGCCTGCTGGCCATGGTGAATGGAAAGAAAACCTTGTTCGAGTTGCTCAACGAGGGACCGAGAACAGCACCCGAGAACGCGAAGGTCTTGTACGCTTTTCAGGCCTGGAATCTGGTTCGGCGCCACCCGTCGCAGCAGGAAAGCAAAGGACCTGTCAAAATACAGCTGAAAACTGCCGGGGATACCTTCCAGGGTTGAGGTCGAGACATAGATGCCGCTTTACGAGTACGAGTGTTCGAGCTGTGGTACCAGAACCGAGGTTCTACAGCGTGTGGGTGCGCCGCCGATAGATGACTGCTCGGAGTGCGGCGGCAAGATGAAACGGCTCCCGTCGGCGCCGGCGGTGCAGTTCAAGGGCACCGGGTGGTACGTCACCGACTATGCTCGCAAGAAGGACTCCGACAACGGCTCGAAGCCGAAGAGCGACACCGGCGGTACTGACACCAGCAAGAAGGAGTCCAAGAGCGGAGACACGGGCGGGTCCGACAGCTCCAAGGCGAGCACCAAGGCGTCGGCAGATTGAGGATGAGAAGAACCCACTCGATCGTGATTTTTCTTGCCCTGCTGGCTTTGCCGGCGGGTGCCACCACCTTCACCATGATCACCGACAGCGCCCTGGCGGACCAGGCGGCCCTGGTCGTCCAGGCCACCGTCCTGGCATCTGAGCCGGCACCGATTGCCGGATCGCCGTCGACCGATTACTTCTTCCAGGTCGAGCGGGTGGTGAAGGGCTACGTGGCGGGTAGCACTATTGTCGTGCGGGTGCTTGGTGGCATCGGTACCGACGGTATCGGGCTGAGAATCTGGGGTGCGCCGAGCTTCCGGCAAGGCGAGCGGACCCTGCTCTTTCTCGAGCCCCGGGGTGACGGCACCTACGCCATTCTGCACCTGATGCTGGGGGCTTTCCACGAGCGCCAGGTCGGGGACAGCCGGCTGGCGGTGCGCAACCTGGCGGAAACGGTGGAGGCCGTATCGGTAACGGGTGAGGAGAGCCTGGAAGATAACCTGCTCGATGGCCCCCGAGATTTCGAGGCCTTTGTCGAGTGGCTGTCCGGGCGTGATCGCGGGGAAGCCCGACGCGCGGATTACCTGTTGAGGCTGGGTGACGGCGAGATGCCGGTGAGCGGCGATCCTCAGGTGCTGCTGGAAGATCGCTGCACGGGACTCAACTTCAGATGGTCCGAGTTCGACCGCGCAAAGAGCGTCCACTGGAACCTGGACATCCCGCGCGGGCGACAGGGAGCCAGCCGCGGTTTCTTTGGCGAGGCGCGGAGCGCCTGGAGCCGGGCGAGCGAGTCGAGGATCCAGCTGACCGCCACCAGAGCGGCAACGCCGGGAGCGGGCTTTGCGTCGGCCGACGGTGTGAACGAGCTGCTGCTGGGCGACCCCAAAGAACAGGTGGCGGGCGAGTTCCGTTGTTCGGCGGGCGGCATCCTGTCGGTCGCCGGAGTCTGGTTCGACAACGGCCGCAGCCAGGAGTGTCACTTTGTCGAGCCGGGGGTCAAGGGAACCTTTCGGGATCAGCTCTTTCTGCAGATCCTCGAGGCCGACATCGTCACCAACGACGGCAGCGCCTGTTTCTTCATCAGCAATCCGAGCGGCGAAGCCGAAGTCCTGACCCATGAGCTTGGCCATACGCTCGGGCTGTCGCACTCCGGTGTCGTCGATTCGATCATGCGAGGTCCGGTCCACGACGACGGCCGGGGAGCGGCTCTGGACGCCTCCGACCGAGCTGTCCTGGGACAGCTCTACGACATCTCCGACTAAACAGGATTTCTGGAAGGCCAGGGCCGTCTACTCGGCGGCGCTCTGATGGAGCTCGCCTGGGTCGGACTCCATGGAGCCCGTCAGGCCCATCTTCTTGGCGTAGTAGCGGAAGGAGCGGAAGGTCATTCCCAGCAGCTCGGCAGCTTGAGTCTGGACGCCATCACACCGGTTGAGAGCCTGGCCCATGACCTGTCGCCGGATGCCGTCGAGGTAGTTCTCGAGATCGAGACCTTCATCGGGGATCTCCACCGACGACGGGTGCTTGGCTCCTCCCTGCACCAGCTGCACCGGAATGTCGTCGAGGGAGATGTTCTCGCTGGTCGAAAGAGCGAGTGCGCGCTCGATGACATTCTCCAGCTCGCGCACATTGCCAGGCCAGAAGTAGCCCTCGAGAACCCGCATGGCCTCCACCGATATTCTCTTGGGCTCGATTCCCATCTGCTTGCTGGTCTTCTTGATGAAGTAGTCCACCAGTAGAGGAATGTCCTCCCGGCGCTCGCGCAGTGGCGGCAGGCGGATGGGGATGACGTTGATCCGGTAGTAGAGGTCTTCCCGGAAGTCGTTACCCGCGATCTTTTCCTGAAGATCCTGGTTGGTCGCGGCGATGATCCGGGTGTCCACGGCCTCCTCTTGATTGCCACCGACCCGCCGGACCTTCCTCTCCTGCAACGCTCGGAGAAGCTTGACCTGCATGGCGAGAGACATTTCGCCGATCTCGTCGAGAAACAGGCTACCCAGGTGGGCCTCGCGAAAAAGCCCTTTCTTTTGACGGACCGCGCCGGTAAAGGCTCCCCGCTCGTGACCAAAGAGCTCGCTCTCGAGCAGGTTCTCCGGCAGGGCTCCACAGTTGATCGAAAGGAAGCGGTGGGAGGAGCGCGGGCTCTGATAGTGGATGGCCCGGGCGATCAGCTCCTTGCCGGTTCCGCTCTCACCTTCGAGCAACACCGTGGAGCTGGTCCTGGCCACCCGTTCGATGAGGTCGAAGATCTCCTTCATTGGACGGCTGCGCCCAATGATGTTGGAGAACTGGTATTTCTGCTCGAGCTCGCGGCGCAGGTAGACGTTCTCATCGACGAGCTCGGTCTTCTCAAGCGCTTTCTCTACGATTACCTTGAGCTCCTCGACGTCGAAGGGCTTGGAGATGTAGTCGTAGGCCCCCCGCTTCATCGCTTCGATGGCCGACTTGGTCGAGGTGTACGCCGTCATCATGATGACCGAGGAGCGGACTTTGTGCCCTTTCATCTCCCGCAGGAGATCCAGACCGTTGCCGTCCGGCATGATGATGTCGCACAGGACGAGATCGAAGTTGCCGTCGAAGAAGGTCTTGCGCCCCTCCTCCATCGACGAGGCAGTGGTGACTTCGTAGCCCCCTTCCTCCAACAAGAGCCGGAGAAACTCCTGAATGCTCTTTTCGTCGTCGACGACCAGGATTCGGGAAGCCACTACTGGATCTCCACCGGATACAGCGGCATGGTACTCGGCGCGACCGGGAGGGCAACGGTGATCGTGGTTCCCTCTCCTTCGGCGCTTTCGACGGCGAGTTTGCCACCGTGCTCTTCCACAATGCGGTAGACGATAGCCATCCCTATTCCCGATCCTCCATCAAAGAACGAGTGAAACGGGTGGAAGAGGTTCTCTCGTTCCTTTTCTGCCATGCCGCGACCCGTATCGGTGAAGCGGACGAGGTAGTCGGTGTCGCGGAGCTTTCCTTCGATGTGGAGCGTACCGCCATCCGGCATGGCACGCAATGCATTGCGTGCCAGGTTCCAGAAGATCTGACTGACCTGGTCGGAATCGGCAATGAGAAAGACCGAAGAGGGTTCGAGATCGAGGGTGAGCTGGTGACCTGTAAACACCTCGGGACTGTTTCGTAGCAGGTCGAGATTCTCACTCAGTAGCTTGGCGATGTCGAAGCGTACGTTCGACCGTTCCTTTGGCCGGGCAAACTGCAAGAAGCTCTTGATCGTGCGATCCAGCCGTTGGCTTTCTTTGAGGATGATATCGAGGAGTTTCTTCTCCGACGGCCCGCCGTCGAGGGAAGTCGACAGCATCTGCACCGATCCGCTGATGGCGGCCAAGGGGTTTCCCACTTCGTGGGCGATCCCCGAGGCGAGTTGTCCGACAGCGGCGAGCCTGTCCTTGAGGCGCACCTCGTCTTGCAGTTTGCGCCACTCGGTCAGATCCTGGAAGATGATGATGTACCCCGAGCGCTCGCCTTTGGTGGTGGTGAGCTCGGCCAATGAGAAGCCGATGCGGCGTAGCGAGTCGCCTCTTTGATACTCGATCTCGCGGCGATCCTGGGAGGCCAGATCGCTTCCCCTGTGCTCTTGCCAATGCAGGTCGGAAAGAAGACCCGTCTTGGTCACGTGTTGACCTACGAGAACGGCCTCCAGGAGACCGAGAATCTCCTGTGCGGCCCGGTTGACGCTGGTGACCCTGCCCTCCAGGTTGCAGGTGATCAGACCGCTCGGCACCGACTCGATGATGTCGCGATGGACCACCTGCAGCGTCGCCAGATCCTCTCGCTTCTCCAGCAGCTCGCGCTCGGCGAGGGTGGCGCTCTGTGCCAGATGGGAGGTGAGCAGGGCGACCAGGTAGAAACCGAAGAGATGGATGAGCAGGTTGTAGACCAGTCGCCAGACAGGTATGGCCTCACCGCGGCTGGCCTCGAGCTCGCCGGCGAGCTCGCTCAGGCCCTCGATGCCTTCCTCGAGCACCGCGGTGCCCATCGACAACGGTGACGTTTCCGGCAACCAGGAGAAGTAGAGCGCCAGGATCGTGGCGCTATAGAGAATCCAGGCGACCGTAGCGACAACGAGTCCCGACCGGCGGTGCAGCATCGCCGAGGCGACGATTATGATCACGAAGTAGAGGATCGAGAAGGGACTGTTGGTACCGCCGAAGTAGTAGACCATACCGGTGATCAGCAGCAGATCACCAAAGAACTGGATGTACGCTTGAATAGTGGGGTACCGCTGTAGCCAGCGGAGCTGAGCGATGTAGAGGAGGCTGACAGCGTAAGTAGCACCGGCCAACAGATAGAGAAAGTTGAAGCTGATTGTCTCGCTGGGAGACGCCAGCTGTAGGAGCAGGTAGGGGAGGACGACGCTGGTGATCACCACCAGCCGCAAACTGATCATCCAGCGCAGCTGCTGGCCCAGCTTGGTCGAGCGCTGAACACTCAGCTCGGAGGTAGCGGAGAAGCGATCCGAGACCCCGTTGCTCACCGGCTTCGTGTGATCTGCGAGTAGTGGCGCCTGGCCGCTAGCCGATCTTGCCCAAAATGGTGTACATCGGCATGTACATGGCGGTCACGATGACGCCGATGATGCCACCGAGAAAGACGATCATGAGCGGCTCCATCAGCTTCATCAAACCATCGACGGCAACGTCGACCTCGTCTTCGTAGAAGTCGGCGATCTTGGAGAGCATCTGGTCGAGAGCGCCGGTCTGTTCGCCAACGTTGATCATCTGCACGACCATCTTGGGGAAGACCTTGGTCTGCGCCAGGGGCCCGCTCAGCGTCTTGCCCTCTTCCACCGCCTTTCGCACCGCCATCACCGCGTCGTGGATGATGGCGTTGCCGGCGGTCTTGGCCGTGATCTCGAGCCCATCGAGAATCGGCACACCGGAAGAAGTGAGGGTGGCCAGAGTTCGGCAGAACCGGGCGACGGCGATCTTGCGCAGCAGCTCACCCATGATCGGGACTTTGAGCAGGAAGCCGTCGAGGACCCGTTTGCCCCGGTAGGTCTTGTGGTAGGCCCGCAAGGCGAAGAAGATGATGACAAGTCCGAGAATAATGGCCGGCGACCAGGTGCCTATGATCTTGCTGGTGGATACCACTATCCTGGTCAGGAAAGGTAGCTCACCACCAAGTCCGGCAAACAGCTGGGCGAAGACCGGGATGACCTTCCACATGATGATCCACACCACGCCGATGGCGATCGTGATCACCGTGACGGGGTAGATCATGGCCGATTTGACCTGGGCCTTGAGCTTGACGACCTTTTCCAGATAGTCGGCTAGACGGTTGAGGATGACATCCAGAATACCGCCCGCCTCGCCGGCGGCGACCATGTTGACGTAGAGCTCGTCGAACGCCGCGGGCTGCTTCGCCATCGCCTCGGCCAGAGACATGCCTCCTTCGACGTCGGTTCGGGTTTTGTTGATGATCTCTTGGAATTTGATCTGATCCTGCTGCTCCCCCATGATCTCGAGGCACTGGACGAGAGGCAGTCCAGCGTCCAACATCACCGAGAACTGACGGGTGAAGACGGCAAGCCGCTTCTGATTGACCCGGCCCGGAAACTTCGGCAGGAAGGGGAATTCTCTCCCCTTTTCGCGCAGCGAAGTAATCTGAATCTGCTGTCGGCGCAGCGTGGCGGCGGCGCCGTCACGGGTATCAGCCAGCAGGATACCCTCCTGGAACTGACCGCCGCGGCTCTTTCCTTTCCAAACGAAACTGGGCATCGAATCAACTCCTCTTGGTCGGCGTTCTCGCGTTCGTTGTCAAGGCAGGATTCATGGAGCCGACGCCGCGACCGATAATCTCCTGCAGCTCGTCGGGGTAGGACGAGCGGGCGACGGCCGTCTGCAGGCTGATCTGCCTGCGAAAGTAGAGGGCGGCTAGAGATTGGTTGAAGGTCTGCATTCCGAACTTGGACTGGCCCGCCTGCATCATGCCGTAGATCTGGTGGACTTTGTCTTCTCGAATCAGGTTGCGAATGGCGGTAGTCGGAACCAGGACCTCCATGGCGAGAGCCCTGCCGTGGCCGGCCGCCCGCGGCAGGAGCGACTGGCACAAGATTCCCTCCAGCACAAAGGATAGCTGGACGCGAACCTGCGACTGTTGATGGGGTGGAAAGATGTCGATGATCCGATTGATCGTCTGGGCGGCTGAATTCGTATGCAGGGTGGCGAAGGTGAGGTGGCCGGTCTCGGCAATGCGCAGCGCTGCGTCCACGGTCTCGAAGTCCCGCATCTCTCCGACCAGCACGATATCGGGGTCCTGGCGAAGAACAGACTTCAGAGCATTGGCGAAGCTGTGGGTGTCGGCGTTGAGCTCGCGCTGGTTGACAATGCAGCTCTTGTGGACGTGAAGGTACTCCACCGGATCCTCGATGGTGACGATGTGCTCTTTGCGCTCGGAGTTGACCTTGTCGAGCATCGCGGCCAGCGTGGTCGATTTGCCCGAGCCGGTGGGGCCGGTGACCAGCACCAGTCCACGGGGCTTTTCACAGAGCTTGTCGACGATGACCGGCAAACCCAGCTCATTGAAACCCCGGATCTCATAAGGGATCTGCCGAAACGCCGCCGCCAGAGCGCCGCGCTGGTGGAAGACGTTGGCGCGGAAACGCGCCAAACCCTTGATGCCGAACGAGAAGTCGAGCTCGAGGTTCTCTTCGAGTCGTTGTTTCTGTTTGTCGGTGAGGATGGAGTAGGACAGTCTCTTGGTGTCCGATGGATTCATCGGTGGGTCGTTCAGCGGCTGCAAAGCCCCGTCGATGCGGATCATGGGAGGCGAGTTGGTGGTCAGGTGAAGGTCGGATGCGCCTTGCTCCACCATGGCCTTCAGCATCGCGTTGAGAGAGAGTGCCATAGAAGTTCTTTAAGTCTCTTCAAGAGAAGACATTGCGTCAGTTTATACCATCTATCGGAAGCGATAATCTGTGGTAAAGGTCACACCGAAACGACGCTCAAATAGCCTGCCCGAGATACCTGCAAAAAATCCATGCCCGTAAGTCGAGTCGTGGTGGTATTTTAGCCGTCGTGAGCAAGGCAACGGGCCTCCACGAAGAAGAGATTCTCGGCAAAGCATACGACGCGCGCTTGATGCGTCGTCTGCTCGGCTACGTTGTTCCCTATCGGTGGACCGCGGCGGCCGCCATCGGTCTCATCATCCTCTCGTCGTTGCTGCAGCTGGTCGGGCCACTGGCTACGGCGGTAGCGCTGGATCTCTTTATCCGACCCTTCGCTGGAGAGGCGGAAACCCTCTCGGCCGTAAGTCGCTGGGTCGCCGAGGAGATGGTGCGAAGGGGGATAGAAGTCGAGCCGGCAGTGGGTTTGGGGATCGTCTCCTTGATCTACCTCGGGTCTCTGGTGCTGACCTTTCTTGTCCTCTACTGCCAGGGCTACATCATGCAAGTGATGGGTCAGATCATCATGTTCGATCTGCGGCGGGACATTTTCAGCCGGCTGCAGCGCCTGCCGGTCGCCTTCTTCGACCGCAACCCGATCGGCCGTCTGGTCACCCGCGTAACCAACGACGTCGACGCGCTCAACGAGCTTTTTACCGCCGGTATCGTCTCGATCTTTGGTGACGTGGTGCTGCTGGTCGGGATCGTCGCCGTGCTCTTCTGGCTCGACTGGCGCCTCGCCATCGTCACCTTTGCGATTCTGCCACTGCTGTTGCTACTGACCTTCTGGTTCAAGACTCGCGCGCGACGGAGCTATCGGGAAGTGAGGGTCTGGCTGGCGCGGATCAACGCGTTCCTGCAGGAGCACATCACCGGTATGTCCGTGGTCCAGCTCTTCAACCGGGAGGAAGGAGCGCTCGACGATTTCGCACAAGTCAACGACGCCCATAGGCTCGCCAATGTCCGGGCGATTTTCTACTACGCGGTCTACTATCCCGGTGTCGAGCTGATCACTGCGGTTGGTGTGGGTTTGATCCTCTGGTACGGGGGCAGCGGAGTGGTGGCGGGGGCGCTTTCCATCGGCGCTCTGGTGGCCTTCCTGCAGTATGCGCAGCGCTTCTACCAGCCGCTTGCCGACCTGTCCGAGAAGTACAACATTCTGCAGGCGGCAATGGCCAGCTCGGAGCGCATCTTTCGGCTGATGGACTCGCCGTTGGAGATCGCTTCACCGGTCGACGCCTTCAAACCCGACGAAGTCCGGGGAGCTATCGAGTTCCGCGGGGTCTCATTTGGCTACAACCAGGATGAGCAGGTACTCCACGACGTCTCGTTCGAGGTGGCGCCCGGGGAGACGGTGGCCATCGTCGGGCATACCGGTGCCGGCAAGACGACACTCGCCAGTCTTCTTCAACGGTTCTATGACCTCGACTCCGGATCGGTCTTGGTCGACGGTGTCGACGTGCGCGAGTGGGACCTCGAGCTCCTACGGCGGTCGATCGGTCTGGTGCTCCAGGATGTATTCCTCTTCTCCGGCACGGTAGCTGGGAACATCCGACTCGGCGAGCAGACGATTGATGAGGAGCGGCTACGCTGGGCGGCCGGGGAAGTGCACGCCCTCGAGTTCATAGACCGCCTACCGGAGGGTTTCGAGACCGCGGTCCGCGAACGCGGCGCCGGTCTCTCGGTGGGTCAAAAACAGCTCATTGCCTTTGCCCGGGCACTGGCCTTCGACCCCCGCATCCTGATTCTGGACGAGGCGACGTCGTCGGTGGACACCGAGACCGAGCAGTGGATCCAGCTTGCTCTCGACAGGCTGCTCGCCGATCGCACCAGTCTGGTCATCGCTCACCGGCTGTCGACGATCCAGAAGGCCGACCGGATCCTGGTGCTCCACAAGGGCCGGCTGCGAGAGCAGGGAACCCACCAGGAGCTCCTGGCCCAACGGGGCATCTACTATCGCCTCTATCTGCTGCAGTACCGCGATCAGCCGGAGCTGGACTCGCCAATCGTCTCGTCGACCTCGTCGGTCGATGCCTCGACAGATTCCACCTCGCCCAGGATCGACATCAGCTGAGCGGCCCTGTCGGCGGAGTCTTCCGCCGACGGATACCGGTAGACCAGGGTCAAAAGTCGATAGTCCGACGGGTGGATGGTGTAGATCCAGATCTCTTCGACCACCCCGTCGCTGCCCTCGATGGCGCCGCGGGCAGTGTAGGCCGGTCCGTTGGGGGTGGCCAGCTCGCGGTTGCCAAAGTACCGCCCGCCTGTCGTCTCCTCGAAAGCCGTCCTCCTGGCCTTGACCTCCTCAACGAGATTGATTGGCGAGCTCGACAGAGGTCCGACTTCGATTCGCAGTTGTCCGTCACCTTCCACACCGGGGGTGGTAAAGCGGAGAGCGGTGTCCTGGTTGGTCTCGAGCACGAAGGGCTCGGGAACGCCGGCGATGGCGATGTTGAGCGCCGCGTTTTCCACCCGGACGGGTGTGGCGGTCTGAGGCTCGGGTGCCTGGCAAGCACCGAAGATGAAACCGGCAAGAGCCAAGGCGACAGAAGCATAGTGGCGGGTCTTCACGATCTGTCCTCCTTCGATATCGGGTAACTCAAGGCAGAGGGTCGACAACACCGGCCACTCCGGGACCCCGCGGATCGGCGGCGGCTTCGAAGCGGCCGTCCGCGAGTCGACGCACGGCATGGACCTTGGCCGTGCGGTTCCAGACCTCGATCTCGTGGCCCCACCCTTCCAGCGTTGTTCTGGTCTCGGGACTCAGGGCATCGGCCTCGCTGCGGAGAAGATCGGGGAGCCACTGATGGTGGAGCCGTGGCCGGTCGATGGCGCTCTGCAGCCCATCACCGTCCACCAGCATATTGAGCAGGACCTGGAGGACGGCGGTGGGGATGCGGCCGCCGCCGCGGGCACCGAGGGCAACGCTCTCCGAGCCGCGCCAGCCGAGCGTCGGTGCCATCGAGGAGAGCATCCGTTTGCCCGGGCCGACGACGTTGGCCTCGCCCTGGATCAGACCGTACATATTGGGGTGTCCGGGGGCGGTGGCAAAGTCGTCCATCTCGTTGTTGAGAAAGAAGCCGAGCTCTGGCACCAGCAGCCCGCAGCCGAAAGCGTCGTTGAGGGTGGTGGTCAGAGCCACCAGATTCCCGGCCCGATCGGCCACCGACAGGTGGGTCGTGTCCGAGCTTTCCTCAAGGGTGGGTGGGGGTGACTGGGCGACCTCCGCCGACAGCGTCGCTCGCCCGGCGCGAATCGTCGAGCGTCGGAGCGCGAGCCAGTCGGGATCGAGAAGTGTCTTCGAGTCAGCCAGGGTGGTGACCGGATCACCCAGCAGGTAGCGGTCGGCGAAGGAACGTCTCAGAACCTCGGCCAGCTGGTGCGCGCGCTCGGCACCGGCGCGGGGATTGGCACTCCAGTCGAGGCTCTCCAACAGCGCCATTGACTGAGCCAGGATGATCCCTCCCGAGGCCGGCAGATCCATCGAGGCAAACCGCCACCCGAAAGCCTCGAAGGTGAGCGGCTGGCGCCAAACGGGGCGGTAGCCCTCGATATCGAAGGTCCGGAGGACGCCACCGTACTTGGTCGACACCCGCTCGATGGCCTCGGCGGCGGGGCCCGTGGTCAAGGCCGTGGGACCGTGCTCGGCGTAGCTTTTGAGAGTCGCGGCCAGCGCCGGCAGACGCATCCGGCTGCCGGCTTGCGGTGGCTCGCCGCCGGGAAGCCAGACCGCCGCGGTCTCGGGAAAGCGCTCGAGGTGCTCGCGGGAGCCGGCGACCGACTGCTGCAATCGTCTGGAGACGACAAAGCCGTCGGCGGCCAGCCTGTAGGCCGGCTCCACCACGTCGCGCCAGGGCAAACGGCCGAAGCGACGGTGGAGTGTGTATAGCCCGGTGGGCGTGCCGGGAACCCCGGCCGCCAGGGGACCCTCGCGCGAGGCGTCGTCATCCGGACGGCCGTCACTGTCCAGATACATGTCCCGACGAGCGGCCGTCGGCGCCGTCTCCCGGAAGTCTAGACTGGTGAGCTCCTTTCCCATCCTCACCACCGCAAAGCCACCCCCACCGAGATTGCCGGCATCCGGCTGCACCACGGCCAGGGCCAGGGCGGTGGCCACCGCCGCGTCGACGGCGTTGCCGCCCGCTCGCAGGATCTCGATTCCGACCTCGGTGGCCGCCCGCTCGCCCGCCGCCACCGCGCCGCCTCGACCCTGGGTGGCGGGGAAGGAGGCTGCGTGGGTGGCGCCCTGGAAGGTGACCAGACCCAGAGCGACTAGCAAAAAGGCTGCCGACCAGCGGAAAGAGGAGGGATCGCCCATGGTGGTAGCTGTTGAGAGTGTCTGCTGAGCCGGTGGCATGCGTACGGCAACCGGGTCAGCTCAGATAGGCCTCCAGCAGCTGCGCCGCGATGGCCATGAAGTCCGTCTCGGTGACGATGCCGACCAGGCGCTGGCGGGCGTCGACCACCGGCAGACAGCTGATCTTACGCTCTCTCATCAGGCGAATGGCATCGAGGGAAGAGGTCTCGGGATTGACGGTGATCACATTGGTCTCCATGATGCTGCTCACCGGGACCGAGCCGGAGCCCTTGGTCACCATGTCTTCGGCCAGCAGCCGCAGCAGGGAGCGGTAGGTGACCAGACCCACCAGCCGGTGGAGGTTGTCTTCCACCGGCACATGCCGGATGTGGTGCCAATTCATGACCGAGGCCACGATGTCCACCAGTTCGTCCTGATTGACGGTAAACAGATCGGTGGTCATCAGCTGCTCGATTCTGAGGAAGTGCTTCTTGCCCTCTCCCCCCTCCTCGATCCTGGCCAGCTCCCACTGATGAACCGGAGCAGCCGATTCCTGACGGCTGGCGGTGGCGGCTACGAGAGCGGTCAACCGCTCCGACAGAGTGCCGTCGGCCTTCATGCTGGCCATCGAGTCGATCTGCCATTGAGAGCCGGTCTGCAGCGATTCGACACGCTCTTGGATGACCCCCAGATAGCGATCGATGTCCGAGGCGACGAAGCTCAGGGCTTCGAGACCCTCTCTTGCCATCGGTATCAGGGTGTCGAGGAGCAGCTGCTGAGCGGCGACGTTCTCCTGACCCGGCCAGCTGAAATGAGCACCCAGACCCAAGCGCGCAGCGGAGACGAAGTTCTCACGCGCCACCTCGAAATCCAGGACCTGTGTAATGTCTTTGTAGACCAGCGGCACACCCTTCAAGAGTCCGAACCAGAGCGCCGCGTTGGCCATCTCGTCGAGGGTGGTGGGACCCGCCGGTAGGATGCGGTTTTCGATGCGGAGGTGAGGACGTCCATCCGAGATTCCGTAGCAGGGACGGTTCCACCGATAGATCGTGCCATTGTGGAGCCTGAGCGCCATCAGCGTCGGCACCTTGCCCTGGTCGAGAGCGGCGAAGGGATCCTCTTCGATATCGGCGCTCATCAGGACCCGGAAGCGGGAGATGTCTTCTTTGAAGATCTCCGCTATCGATTCCCTGACCCACTCCCTGCCAAAGCTCACCCGCGGACTCTGATCTCGTAGATGGCCGGTAGCGCCGCGGGTGTCGATCGATTGCTGGAACAGGGCGATTCGCGTCTCCCGCCAAAGCTGTCTGCCAAAGAGCAGAGGCGAGTTGGTGGCCGCTGCCAACACCGGTGCGGCGATCGCTTGAGCCACGTTGTAGAGGCGGACGAAGTTCTCGGCATCGACCTGGAAATGGACCTGGAAGCTGGTGTTGCAGGCCTCCAACATGACGTTGTCGTGGGTGATGATGAGCTCGTCGCGTCCCTTGATCCGAAACTGATACCGCTCCCCTCGCAGTCGGTTCATGGCGTCGTTGAGGGCGAAGTAGCGCGGTCTCGGCGTCATGTTCTCGAGGTTGAGATCGGATTTCTCCAAGGTCGGCAGAATGCCGCTGAGCACCACCCCGGCCCCGGCATCCTCGGCCGCCTTGCGGGCGCGGTCGACGAACTCGTTGAGCTGCTTCTCCATGCGGCCGAGGGCGTCGCTTTCCAAAGTGACCGGATCCAGGTTGCACTCGATGTTGAATTTGCCCAGCTCGGTCGTGAAGTGGGGGTCGTTGATCCGCTCGAGCACCTCGAGGGCCAAGGGCGCCGGGCGGCCGTCGGCGTCAATGAGAAACATCTCCTGCTCGGCGCCTATGCGGGTCACCTCGGATTCGAAGACGCCGTCATCGAGCATCTTCTCGAACGCGCGCAGATCGGTCAGCAGCTTCTTGGAGAAGCTCCTCAGACCTTCGGCGTCGTGGCTGTGCTGGCTCGTCTGCTCGCCCATGATGGCGCGCTCGGACAGGGCTGCGAGGAGAGTCGCACCCGTACTGTGGCTGATAGCGGAGGAATTCTAGCCTACATTCACCGCCGACCAGAAAAAGATCGGTCTATGCGGCGGCAGAGAGCTCTTTGACTTCGGAGACCAGGCTCTGGAGAACCTTCTTGGCGTCACCAAAGATCATCATCGTGTTGTCGTACTCGAAGAGCTCGTTCTTGAT
>JBAUDS010000359.1:0-4516 GCA_049678185.1 Thermoanaerobaculia bacterium | reverse complement strand
CCAGAGCACCATGTTGATCAGGAAGGGGGGGTCACTGAGGATGGCTTCGGTCGGGTTCTCGTCGGTGGGCTTCTGGTAGATGAGATAGAGATAACGGAAGATGCCGAAGAGCACCAGTGGGATCGTGTAGACCAGGTACCGGGTGTGGAAGCGTTCGACGGTCTCGGGTGAGATGGCGTAGATGGCGTAGGAGACGACGGTCGAGGCGGTGACGACGTTGATCATCTGGTCGAGGAAGAGCGGGTTGTAGTGGCTCAAGACCCGTCGGTGGTTGGAGGCGTCCTCGGCCATCAGGATGAGCTCGTGGCGGCGTTTGGAAAAAGCCAGGAAGAGCGCCAGCAGGAAGGTGCAGAGCAGCAGCCAGGCCGAGACCTCGACGTCGATGGCCGCGCCACCACCCAGGACCCGGAGCACAAAACCAAGACTCACGATCATCACGTCCAGGATCACGAACTCCTTGAACCCCAGTGAGTAGAGCAGGTTGAGGAGGAGATAGACCAGGACAAACCCGGTGAAGGCCAGGCCCAACTTCGCCGAGATGGCCAGGGTGACGATGACCAGGGCGACGGCGGTCAGAGAGGCAGCGGGTACGCTGACGACGCCCGCGGCGATGGGCCGGTGGCGTTTGAGCGGGTGTTGGCGATCCTCTTCCCGGTCGCGCAGGTCGTTGAACAGATAGACCGCGCTCGAGGCGCAACAGAAAGCGACAAAGGCCAGCAGTGCGTTGCCGAGGGCGACAGGGTCCCTCACCTGCTGGGCAAAGACCAGCGGTGCCAGCACAAAGACGTTCTTGGCCCACTGCCGGGGTCGCAGTGAACGGATGAGACCGATCAACATGGCGTTATTGTATGGTGGCAGGTCGGGGAAAGCAGGTGCAGTGAGGTGCTCCACTTCTACTGGGACTACGGGTCGATAGACTCACGGCCACTTGAATAGGAGCTCCGCCTGCGGAGACGAGCACGCGCTTTGTCCAAGAGATTCCTCCTCTTCTACCTGATTCCCACCCTGCTGTTGTTGCTGGCGGCGGTGCTGCCGCTGGTGTTGGGCACCCATACGCTCTACCGGCGGGACGTCTTCAATATTCATCTGCCGATGAAGTGGGTGCAGGCGGAGGCGATGAAGGAGGGGTACCTGCCTTTGGTGGATCCCTATCGCTCGGGGGGGCAGCCGCATCTGGGTAACCCCAATACGGTTCCTCTTTTTCCCACCAATCTTCTCTTTCTATTCGCCTCGGTTATCTGGTCGCTCAACGCCCACTTTTGGATCCATTTGTTGCTGGCGCCGATCACGTTCTACTGGTTGGGTCGATCTTGGGGTCTGGGGCGTGAGGCCTCTTGGGCGGCTGGGGTTGTTTATGCCGGTAGTGGGTTCTTTTTGTCGACACTGAATCTCTACAACATGATTGCCGGGATTACCTGGGCTCCGGCTTTGGTTGCGGGGTTGTTGGGGATATCGGCCGGCACGGAGGCCGGCCGCTTCGTCGGCGATGCGGGAGCCGGCAAGCCCGTTGCCGGTTCAGAGGCTGGCGGTTTCGGGGCCGTCAGGGGGACCAGCCGTCTGCTGGTTGCCACGGCGTTGGTGTGGACGCTTTTGCTGCTTGGTGGAGACCCGATGACGGCGGCGGTGGCTTTGGCCATCGGTGGGTCTGCTCTGGTGTTTCGGTTTGGGCTGGGTGGGATTCGGTGGAAGGCGACTCTGGCGGCGCTTGGTCTGGGCACTTTGCTGGCCGCGCCCCAGTTGGTGGAGTTCGCCCGCATTCTGCCGCTCTCTTTCCGCGGCTATATGGGGTATTCCCCCGAGGCCGCCATGGCGGGGAGCTGGAACCCGGCCACCGCGGCCGAATGGTTGGTGCCCTTTGTCTTTGGCCTCCCCGATCTGACCTTCTGGGGGGGGCGCTTGTTTGCCGGCGAGCAACCGCTGTTGTTCACGCTCTACCCGGGTGTTCTGGCTCTGGTGCTGGTGGCGATGAGTGGTCGGCCCCGTCGACGGGTGGCCTGGTGGGCCTGGGCCCTGGTCGCCGCCGGTCTGTTCGTTGCCATGGGTCGCTACAACCCGGCCATCGGCTGGTTTCTGAGCGTCGGCGGGGCCAAGCTGTTGCGGTTGCCGGTAAAGCTCTGGCTACTGGTGGCGATGGGGGGCGCGGTCCTCTGCGGGCTCGGCTTCGAGCGCCTCTTGGCCCAGGAGCGGCCCAAGCTCTTTCGCCGGATCCTGACCGCTTTCGCTCTGCTCTATCTGGCCGGCTGGTTGTGGCTGACCCTGGCGGGTGGGCCGGTCCAAGACGCCGTGGCCCGCCTGTTGCCGGAAGGCTTTCCCGCTGAGATTGCCCGTTTGGAGACCGTGCGCTGGGCCGGTCTCTGTCTGATGACCCTGGTTCTGATCGGGGCCTATGGGCTCGTCTGGCGTCTGGCGTCCAGACGCGTCAGGGTCGCCGGCGGGGCGCTGCTGGCCCTTCACCTCGCTGCCCAGCTCTTCTTTTTTCTGCGCCCGGTGATCGGCATGGATCTCGTCGCGCCCTATCTGGCAGAGTCACCGGTGTTGCAGGAGGTCCCGCCACAGGCGCTGGTGGCGCATGGCAAGGCCAATAGCCTCTTCGATCCGGCCAAGGTGCCGGTGAACGAGTACCCGGACAGCAGTCCGTTCTGGCTCCAGCGCCAGGTCTTCCACGAGCTCTATCCGGCCGCGGGAACCCTCTGGGGCCGGCGGTACGAGTTTGCCATCTCACCGGAGGGACTCGACTCCTATCTGTCGCGGGTCACGGTGCAGGCCTTCCGGAACCTCTCCGACGCCGAGAGGATCCGGTTGCTGGCCGCCTCGGGGGTGGACATTCTGCTCCTCGGACGCGAGCTCGAGCCCGAAGCTCGCGACCTGGTCGAGCTCGAGGCCCGTCATCCCAGTGTCGGTGGTGACATCCTGGTCTACCGGGTGCTGCGGCACGCACCCTCGGTCGAGTTTGTCGGTGACGTGCGGCGCTCGCCTCACCTCAATGCCGCCCTCGGGATCTTGACCGACCCCTCTTTCGATCCACGACGGAGCGTCGTGCTGCCGGGCACCGGGGAGTCGACGAGCGGGCCGGGGGGCAGCGTCGAGATCATCGCCACCGGACCCGAGCGCCTTGAGGTCGCGGTCGACGCCGTGGGCCCGGGTGTGCTGGTGATCCAGCGAGCCTATCTGCCGCTCTATCGTGCCACCGTCGACGGCGAAGAGACTCCTATCCGGATAGCCAACATGCACCGGATGGGAATCGAGCTCCCCGCCGGCTCGCACGCGGTAAAGCTGTGGGTCGATCGGCGACCACTGGCCGCGGCCGGTGGTCTGTCCCTGCTGGCGGCGGTCGGTCTGGGCTGGATCTGGTGGCGGCGCCCGCTGCTATGATCTCGACTCCCTCGAGTAGGAAAATGGCCTCGAAATCATTTCGCAAGGTGCTGGTGGCCAACCGCGGCGAGATCGCCGTGCGGGTGATCCGTGGTCTCAGAGAGCTGGGTATCCGCAGCGCGGTCATCTACTCCGACGTCGACCGTCAGGGTCTGCCGGTGATGTTGGCCGATGAGGCCTATCGCATCGGTCCCGCACCCTCGCGCGAGAGCTATCTGCGCGCCGAAGCCATCGTCGAGCTGGCCGCCGAGATCGAAGCCGACGCCATCCACCCGGGATACGGCTTCCTGGCGGAGAACGCCGACTTTGCGCGCCTCTGTCGTGAGGCCGATGTCAAGTTCATCGGCCCGTCGCCGGAGGCGATTGCGGAGATGGGCTCCAAGATCGAGAGCCGGCGGATGATGATCGAGGCCGGGGTGCCGGTGGTCCCCGGTGGTCAAGACACCCTGCCCACCGTCGAGGCGGCGGCGACGTTTGCCGATGAGCTCGGCTACCCGGTGCTGCTCAAGGCGATCGCGGGTGGTGGGGGCAAGGGGATGCGGGTGGTGAGCTCGGCAGAGGAGTTGCCCAGCGCCTATCGTGCGGCGCGCTCCGAGTCGGCCGCCAGCTTTGGCGAGGACTCGGTCTATCTGGAGAAGTTCATCGAACAGCCGCGGCACGTGGAGATCCAGATCCTGGGTGACGAGCACGGTCGAGTCGTCTCCCTGGGTGAGCGCGAATGCTCGCTCCAACGCCGGCACCAGAAAGTGGTGGAGGAGGCGCCGTCGCCGGTGGTCGACCGCGAGCTCCGCCGGCGGATGGGCGAGGCGGCCATCACCGCCGCCCAGGCCGCCGGCTACACCAACGCCGGCACCGTCGAGTTTCTGCTCGACCAGGAGGGTGAGTTCTACTTTCTGGAGATGAACACCCGGTTGCAGGTGGAGCATCCGGTCACCGAGATGGTGACCGGGCTGGATCTGGTGCGCGCTCAGTTGGAGATCGCCCAGGGTGGCGAGATCGGCGCGGAGATGGAGGACATCCAACCCCGCGGGCACGCGATCGAAGTGCGTCTCTATGCCGAAGACCCCTATCGTGGGTTCGTGCCCTCGCCGGGACGGATCGAGCGGCTGCGCTGGCCGGAGGGGCCCGGGGTGCGCAACGACTG
>JBAUDS010000358.1:0-35316 GCA_049678185.1 Thermoanaerobaculia bacterium | reverse complement strand
CTTGGGTAGCCCTGGCTTCCCCCACCCTCCCCGGCCGGGACGGAGGCCGGCCGCTTCGACGGATGGGTATCGTGGGGGCTTGTCCCCGCGCTACGTCCCCAGGACCATCTGAAGTGCTTCGTCCAGGAACGCCAGTTGTAGTCGCATCTGGTCCCTCAGTGGCATGGGGCGAATTCCGAGGCCTTCGATCTGGATTCGAGCGGCGTCGGTACCGCGGCTCGCTATGAGTTGTTGTAGCCAGGAGTGGAGGTTCTTTCGGCCCTCGGATCCGGTGCCAAAAGGAGGCGCGTCGGCGAGTGCTTCGTCTTCGTCTGGGAGAAGAAAGAGGGGCATTTCCGAGACCAGGGTGAATGGATCGTTGCCGAGGGAGCGTACGTACTCCATCGAGCTTGGCCGGAAGAGGCTTGCTGTGTCCGGGTCACCGCTCTCCTCGAAGTGCGCTTGCATGGCTTTGGAGTCGGGGCGGGTGGAGAAGCCCTCGTCGATTCGCCGGAATCCTTTCTCGCCCCTGCGATCGACATCGAAGGGGCGGTAACCCATGGCGCCGACCCGGTGGCGGAGGGCTTCACGCAGCGCCGCCGTCCGCTCGATCCAGGTGGGCTCGATGAGAAACCAGGGGCCGGTGGCGAATCCCATGCCGTGGAAGCTGCCGTGGAGGTGGATGGGTGCCGCCCGCTCGAGAAACCCGGCCACGGCTCGGTTCTCCGGTCTGGCGTCGCGATCGTCGAACGAGCGCGGGAAGCCGAATTCGATGTCGTCGCCGGGGAGCTCGCGGACGGCCTCGCGGCTGTAGGCTACGACATCGTAGCCCTGGTCGGACACACCCTCGTGGTCGATGGTGGGGACTAACGTTCTTCTCCAGACTGTATTGCGGACCCGGCCGTCGGGATTGACATGCGGGACGATGAGCCATGTCAGCTCTGCCAGAGCCGGGCTGTCAGAGTCCTGCGCGACCAGCCAGGCGACTAGCTTCTCCAGCATTTCGGGCCCGACCGGCTCGTCGGCGTGGCAGCCGCCGATGAGGCTGACGTGCGACGGCCCGTGGCCGAGGCGGTATCCGGAGATGTCGCGCCCCTGGCGAGAGCGGCCGAGGATCTGGGCCTTTGGCAGATCACGCCGATCGGTTGAGAGGATGCTCTCGATTGGAAGTCGCAGCTGGCTCATGGTTTCACCTACAATGGCGAGACCAGAAGAATATATGGAAAAAAGCAACCGCCGACGTCTGCTCTGGTCGATCCTGGGTCTGACCCTGGGACTCGTGATCGGATACCTCTGGCTCCGGGAGCCCTCGGAGACGCTGACGACCGACCGGCTCGACGAAGCCCGGCTTCGGTGGCAGCAACAGGGTCCTGCGAGCTACGTGCTGGAGGTGGAGACCAAGGGCGCGGTTGGGGCAAAACACCGCATCGTGGTGCGGGAGGGCGAGGTGGTGGAGATGACTACCGGGGGTCGTAGCGCCACGCGCTCGGCCTGGGAGTACTGGAGCGTCGACGGTCTGTTCGATTTTCTGGCCACCGAGCTCGGCAACGCGAGCAACCCTCAGCAGGCTTACGGGTCCGGGGTATCCGAGGTGATCCTGCGGGCCCATTTCGACCCCGACATGGGTTACCCCTCCTACTTTTTGAGGCATGTCCTGGGGAGGCAGCAGAGCATCGAGTGGAATGTCATTCGTTTCGAAGCGGGCTCCTAGCGCTGGCCTCCGACTCCTGTGGACATCTCTTCTGGTGATGTTGCTGATCGCCGGCTGCACGAGCTTCGGCTACTACTCGCACTCGATCAAGGGTGGTCTCGGCATCCTCAGCCGCAGAAGATCTATTGAGTCGCTGCTCGCGGATCCGACCACACCCCCCGAGCTGCGAGAGCGTCTCGAGCTCGTCCTCGAGATTCGCGAGTTTGCCGGCCAGCGACTGGATCTTCCCCTCGGCGGCAGCTACCGCAGCTATGTCGATCTCGAGCGGCCGTACGCGGTCTGGACCGTTGTCGCCGCGGCGGAGCTCTCGGTGGAGCCGGTCGAGTGGTGTTTTCCCATCGCGGGGTGTGTCTCCTATCGCGGATACTTCTCGCCCGAAAAGGCGGAGCGCTTTGCCGGGAAGCTGCGGCAGAAGGGGCTGGAGACCGATGTCGGGGGTGCGGCGGCCTTTTCGACGCTGGGGTGGTTCTCCGACCCGGTCCTGAGCTCCTTTGTCGACTATCCCGAGCCCGAGCTGGCGGGCCTCGTCTTTCACGAGTTGGCGCATCAGCGGCTCTATGTCAAAGACGACACCACGTTCAACGAGTCCTTCGCCACCGTGGTCGAGCTCGAAGGTGTCCGTCGATGGCTGCTCGAGGACGGCCGGGAGGAAGCGCTGGCCGCCTACCGCAACGCCAAGCTGAGACAGATGGAGATCGCGGATCTGGTGCGAAGCTACCGGGAGAAACTGGCGGCGGTCTACTCGCAGGAGGAGTCGGAGGGGTGGAAGCGTGCGCGCAAGGAGGAGCTGTTCGACGACCTGCGGCAGGCCTACCGTGATCTCGAGACCTCCTGGGGTGAGCAGTCCCGCTACAGTGCGTGGTTTGGCGACGGGCTCAACAATGCCCGCCTGGCCTCCCTCGGTGCCTACTACGATCTCGTGCCGGCTTTCGAAGTCCTGCTCGTCCAGGCCGATGGTGATCTGAGCCTCTTCTACGAGCAGGCAGCCGCGCTCGGCAAGCTGGCGAGGGCAGATCGTCGCGAGCGGCTGCGAGAGCTCCACGACTCCGGGCAGAATTCGGCCTCTTGATAGACTTCAAGGGTCTCACCCGCTTCGGAATCGGTGTTCCCAAGGAGGGAAGATGACCGAAGACCCCTATGGCGAGCTGGTCCCCCTGGGGACTCATCACCCGATCTGGGATCGTTTCTTCTGGGTTGCCCCCCTGGTCGTTATCGGAACGCGTGAAGTAAGTGGTGAGTTCGACCTGGCGCCCAAACACATGGCTTGTCCTCTCGGCTGGCAGAACTACTTCTCCTTTGTCTGTACCCCAAAACACGCCACCTACCGAAACGCTCAAAGAGAAAAGGCCTTTACCGTCAGCTACCCACGGCCCGACCAGGTCGTCATGGCCGCTTTGGCGGCCACGCCCCGGTGTGACGATGGCTCCAAGGCGACCCTGCAGTCACTTCCCACCATTCCGGCCCGGCTCTTCGAGGGTGTGCTGTTGAAGGACTCCTACGTCTATCTGGAGTGCGAGCTGGATCGCATCATCGACGACTTCGGGGTCAACAGCATCGTCATCGGCAAGGTGCTTGCTGCCCACGTCCATCCAGATGCGGCACGTCGGGAGGATCGTGACGATCAGGATGTGATGAGGGATTGCCCAGTGCTCGCCTACTTGAGCCCCGGGCGCTTCGCCGCGATTCGCGATACTCACTCGTTTCCCCTTCCCGAAGGATTTAGCCGCTAGACGGAATCCATGGTTTCGGAGCGGGCCAAGAGAGTACTTTCGTTCTTGCAGGCCGACCGGGGGACGATGTTCCGGTTCTTGGAGAGCCTGGTCAGGGCGGAGTCACCTTCTCAGATTCCCGACTCTCAGGTCGGGGTTCAAGGACTCATGGCTGATGAGCTCGAGGACCTCGGTTTTCGTGTTCGCAGAATCCCGGGAACAAAGACCGGTGGCCACCTATTTGCGGTTCCCCGCGGGCGACCCAGGGGCGTGCCCGTGCAGCTCATGCTGGGACACTCCGACACCGTTTGGCCTTTGGGGACCATCGAGTCGATGCCGGTCACCATCCGCTCGGGGAGGATGACCGGCCCGGGCATCTACGACATGAAGGCCGGTCTGGCGTTGATGATCTGTGCTGTCCGCGCTTTGCAGGAGTGCCGGTTGGAGCCTGAAGTGACACCGGTGGTCTTTATCAATTCCGATGAGGAGATCGGCAGCCACGAATCCAAAGCAATCCTCACGCGCCTGGCAAAAATGGCGAATCGGGTCTTGGTGCTGGAGCCGCCGATGGGACCCGATGGCAGGCTCAAGACGGTGCGCAAAGGGGTAGGGCAGTTCACCATCCGCGTGCGAGGCAAAGCGGCACACGCGGGGCTCGAGCCCGAGGAGGGGGCCAGCGCCATCCTGGAGCTGTCCCGTGTCGTGCAGAAACTCTTCGCGCTGAACGATGCCGACCGGGGGATCACGGTGAACGTGGGGACCATCGACGGTGGCATCCGTCCCAATGTGGTGGCGCCCGAGAGCACCGCCGTGGCGGATGTGAGGGTCATGTCCATGGACCAGGCGCGGGAGATCGAAGAGACGTTTCACAGTCTTAGAGCGGAAACACCGGGAACCAAGATCGAAGTCGAAGGCGGTGTTGGTACTCCGCCGCTGGAGGGCACACCGCGAAATCGTGTGCTCTGGGAGGTGGCGAGAGAGGCAGGACGGGAGCTGGGTCTGGAGCTCGAGGAGTGCCTAGCCGGGGGCGGCTCTGACGGTAATCTGACCAGCCTTCACGCTCCGACTCTGGATGGGTTGGGTGCCGTCGGCGGCGGTGCCCACGCCGCTCACGAATTCATCGAGATGGATCGGATGATCGAGCGCGGAGCCCTCGTGGCGCTGCTACTGGCGGCGCCGCCGCTCGATCTAGGTGGCTAGCACCGCGGAGTGCTGGGAACTCTCACGGTACCAGTTGAGTGTGGTCTCGAGCCCCTCATCCAGCGGTGTCCAATCGTCGCCGAAGTGCTGGACAAACTTGTCGTGGTTGACGATGTAGGGGCGATCCCAGACAAAGCTCATCTCCCGCGGCTCACCGATCAGGGGATTGAACGAGCCCATCGCCGTCAGTAACCAATTGGGCATGACGCGCATCCGCGGCCGCTGACCGGCGAGCTTGTAGATCGTCTCTACCACCTGACGGGTGGTGCGGGCCGGGGCGCTGGGGACATGCCAGATCTGATTCAACGCGCTGTCGTCTTCGCCGACCCGGATCAGGGCGCGAGCGAAGTCGGGGACGTAGGTATAGGTGTGGGGCTGGTCGATATTCCCCAGAAGCTGGGCCGGCTTGCCGGCCAGCGCCATGGGGAAAACGCGCTCACCCAACATGGCGTTGCGTGTTCGCGGTCCGTAGAAGTCCGAGGCGCGCACCAATGCGGTTCGTACTCGGCCCGAGGTGTTTACCCCCAGTAGCTCCTCGGTGATGCGGGAGCGCAAGGCCGGCTTCCTGCCGTAGCGGGTGAGTGGGAGGTCCTCGGTCAGTGGCCCGTCGTGGGGGCCATAGCTGTACAGGTTGTCGGCGAAGATCAGCTTGGCACCCGAGGTGCCGGCTCCATCGATCAGACCGTTGATGATCCACGGCCACTGCTCCATCCACTCGCTGTAGTCGACACCCACACACGAGTAGACGACGCCGGCGCCGCGACAGAGCGGCGCGGTCTGTTCCGGGGCGGCGATGTCCCCGGCGACGATTTCTGCCCCTTCCGGGGCTTCCGATCTGCCGCTCCGACAGACGCCCCGGATCTTCTTGCCCTGGGCGCTGAGTTGGTGCATGAGCTCCGTTCCAACCGGTCCATTGCAGCCGATCACGACGTGAATGGAGCCGGCTTCGACCGGTCGGGGCCCGCGTTCTTCCGCTTCGGTCATCCGCAAAACGCTACCACAGAGATCTAAGGGTGACTGTGTTCCATATCACGGCCTGATAGGATCCCGCCCAGACTGAAATCGAATCTGTCGAGGGGGGAGGAGACATGCACCTCGTAAGTATTTTGGGACTTGTGGTGCTACTGGGCATCGCCTGGGCGATGTCCTATTACCGGCGTGAGGTGAACCTCAGACCTATCCTCTGGGGACTCGGTCTGCAGTTCGTGTTGGCCCTCATCATCCTCCGTCAGGATGTATGGAGCTTTGTCGGGATGATCCTACTCGGACTCCTGATTGTGGTCTACCAACTGGAGCGTGAGAAGGCGAGCCTGGGAGGCGGCTGGCAGTGGTCCGCCGGCCTGGTGCCTGCGGCCCTGGCGATCGGCTTCCTCCTCTATCAGCTCCCGCCGCCGGCACAGTCGATCGGGCTCGGTGTGCTGGTGCTGTTGTTGCTCGTCAACAGCAAGTTCCGTCTTTTTGCGCCCGCCCAGAGCTATCTCGCGGCGCTGTTTGTGATTCTGGGGGTGACCTGGTTCATATCCCGCGGTATCCATGGTCAGGAGATCTTTCAAAAGTTCAGCACCAAAGTGGCGGGTTTCCTCAATCTCTCCGACTACGGAGCCAGATTTCTTTTTGGCAATCTCGCCGATGGGCAGTACTTTTTCCCCGGCCCCGAGGCCGGCTGGCCCGGTTTTGGTATGCAATTCGCCTTCAAGGTGCTGCCCACGATCATCTTCTTTGGTGGGTTCATGGGCGTGCTCTACTACCTCGGCATTATGCAGAAGGTGATCGAGACTCTGAGCCGCTTCATGCGTTGGACCATCGGTACCAGCGGGGCCGAGACCCTCTCGTGCAGTGCCAACGTATTTGTCGGACAGACCGAAGCGCCGCTCCTGATCCGGCCGTTTCTGGATGGCATGACCAAGTCGGAGTTGTTGACGGTCATGGTCGGTGGTTTCGCCACCATCGCCGGTGGCGTCTTGGCGGGCTACATCGCCATGGGAATCCCCGCCGGACATCTGGTGGCGGCGACGGTGATGTCGGCGCCCGCGGCTCTAGTCATCGGCAAGATTATCTACCCCGAGAAGGAGCACTCGCAGACCGCCGGCGACGTCAAGTTGCCGGAGATCGAGGTGGGCGGCAATGCCATCGAGGCCGCCGCCAACGGTATCTCCGATGGCCTCAAGCTGGCCGTCAACGTGGGTGCCATGCTCATCGGCTTCATCGCCCTCATCGCCGTGGTCGATGTCCTGTTGAGCTTTGTGGACTCGCTGATCGATGGTCGTTGGCGAGATGGAGCCTACGTCGCCTATTCGGCCACCGGCATGTCGCCGGTAACCGGAGAATATGTCGGCATCTTCCCGGGCTCGCTCCAAACCTTCTTTGGCACCGTTTTACGACCGGTGGCCTGGTCCATGGGGGTGCCCTGGAAGGACGCCGCCCTGGTCGGCAACCTGCTCGGCGTCAAGCTCTCGCTCAACGAGTTCGTGGCCTATGGCACGCTCGGTGACTACATCCAGGAAGGTCTGTTGAGCGAGCGCGCCATGATCATCTCTACCTACGCGCTCTGCGGTTTTGCCAACTTCTCCTCGATCGGTATCCAGATCGGGGGCATCAGCGCCATCGCGCCGGGTCGCAAGGCGGACCTTGCCAAGGTCGGGCTCAAGGCGATGTTTGGCGGCGCCCTGGCGTCCTTTATGACGGCGACCATTGCCGGCATGCTTCTCTGAGTCGAACCGAGGCCGCCCGTGGCGTCTGCTGGACCACGACACGAGAGCTACGAGCGTATCTATGCCGTGGTGCGGCTGATCCCCGAGGGTCGTGTGGCGTCCTACGGACAGGTAGCCGCTCTCGCCGGGTTGCCCGGTCACGCACGCCAGGTCGGCTATGCCCTTCATGCGTTGAGAGAGGGATCAGACGTACCCTGGCATCGGGTCATCAATGCCAAGGGTGAAGTGAGCTTGCGGGCCGAGGCTGGTTGGGACAACTTCCAGCGTCACCTGCTGGAGGAGGAGGGGGTCCTGTTCGACGAACGTGGGCGGGTGGATCTGGAGCGGGAGCGCTGGGAGCCCTCGCTAAAGGAAATGATTCATCTGTCTGCGGACGGCTGATCCCCGCTCGACTCGAGTAGACGAGGCATTCCTGCAGCAGTACTCAGAGTAGAAGTCCGACGCTGAACAAGTAGAGCAGGACTCCGGCAGCCAGCATGGAGAGCAGGCCTGCCCCCAGCCAGATCGCCATTTCCCGAGTGCCGGCAATCAACGTCAGGATCAACTTGGTAAGGGAATTGACGGCAACGGCCAGTAGGATGGCCAGACCCGCGGGAGCCAGAGCCAGCTCGTCGGCGCTGACGAGGCCGGCCACCGACAGGGCGGCGGCACTAGCGCTTCCCAGACCGGCAATGGCGGTGGCGACAAAGATCCCCGCCTCGCCGAACCAGGCGCTGGCGGCACTGACCAGAAAGAGAGCGCCGACAAAGAAGGCTCCGAACTTGAGCGCAGGTGTCAGCGAGTAGGGGTTCTCGAAAGTGAACTCGACATCGGGGTCGGAGACCGCCCTGCGGGACAGCAGCCAGGAGCCCAGGAGACCGGCTAGACCCATTCCCAGCAGCGGCAGGGCAAGCGAGTACCCCAGCAATCGGCTCACGACCCACACCAGCACGAGCAACCGTGGGCCCTGAACCGAGTTCGCCATGACGGCGACCGTGCCGAGGAGGCGTCCTGCCTCCGGAGCGCTCTTGGCGCGTTCCGCCAGCGACATGGTGGTCGCGGTGGTGGAGACCAGACCACCCATGATGGCGCCGATCCTCAGCCCGCGACGTGCGCCCAGCCAGCGGGTCAGGAAGTACCCCAGGTAGCTGATGGAGGAGACGAGGATCACCAACCCCCAGATCTCCCGGGGATTGAAGAAACCGAAAGGACCCATATCGCGATCGGGCAGAACGGGAAAGATAACCAGCACTACGGCCATGAACTTGAGGGTGGCGTAGAACTCGGTCATGCTGATCTGCTCGCGGACGAACTCGTGGAGTGCCTGCTTGGAGGCCAGGAAGATCGTCAACACGATGCCGAGGGCGATTGCAGCCGCCTCGTGGAAATGGAGTAGGTATCCGATCCAGAACACCAGCAGAGCTGCGAACTCCGTGGTGAACCCGATACTCTCCGCTGGGTTTCGGTGGTAGCCCAGCAGGACAAGCCCGGCCAGCGCTGCAAAGGTCACCAGGGTGTAGGCGGGATGGTCGAGAAGGCCGCAGACGGCACCCAGCAGTGCAAAGATCGCAAAAGTGCGGACACCGGCCGATTTCTTCTCCCCTTCGTCCCGATCCCGGTAACGCTCGGCACCCACGAGCAGACCGATACCCAGAGCCTCGGCCAGCACCTTGAACACAGTGAGGTCCATGGATTTCTCCCAGTCGTCGCCTTCATGTGGAGGATATCAAGGCGAGATGGAAGTCCTCCAAAGCGGTGGCTACTGATAATCTGTCGGCACAAGGAGGGAGATCTCATGGTGAGAAGTTTACGAATCGCCCTGGTGGCGGTGACCATCTGGGCAGGTGCCTTGGCCGGCAACGGGGTGGCCGAGCAGGCGGGGGCGCCCGAGTCGGACCTCACTCTGGATCTCGTGGCGCTGGTCGACGATGCGGCGCGGCTGGTGTCAGAGAAGGGGACGGCTTCGGCCTGTAAAGACTTCCGGGAGCCTGGACCCTGGTTCCAGGGCGAGAGCTACATTTTCATCCTGGATATGGCCGGGAACATGGTCTGCAATCCCTCCAGCCCGGAGCTCGAAGGCCAGAATCTGCTCGATCTCAAAGATCCGCTGGGCAAACCCATCGCCCAGAACATCCTGCGCGAAGTTCAGGGCTCGAGTGACGAGGGCTGGACGCACTATCTCTGGCCGCGCCCCGAGTTCATGACCTCCTTCTGGAAAACTTCCTATTTCAAGAAGGTCACCGACCCCGACGGCAAGCAGGTCGTGGTGGCGAGTGGTCTCTACGAGATCGAGATGGAGCGGTTCTTCGTAGTCGAGCAGGTCGACGACGCGGTCTCGCTGATCCAGGAGCAGGGGGAGGAGGCCTTCGACACCCTGCGCGACCCCGCGAGCGGCTTCATCTTCTACGATGCCTATGTGTTTGTGATGGACGATACGGGCGAGATGTTGGTCAACGTGGGGTTTCCGGAGCTCGAGGGGAAGAACATCATCGACCTCAAAGACGTGGACGGTAGACCGTTTGTCCGTGAGACCCTCGAGCGGCTAGCAGGGGCGGAGTCGGCCTGGGTCGACTATCGGTGGCCCAGACCTGGCAAGACCCCCACTTCTGACAAGACGTCGTACGTCCGGCGTCTCGAGCTCGAGGGCAGGACCTTGATCGTCGGAGCCGGGGTCTACTTCTAGCCGCTCCAGGCTCCCCGCCACTACGCTGCTGACATCTGATGGATTGGGTTGGCTATCCGCTGCTCTTTGCCGCCGGAGCTGTCGCCGGCGTGATCAACGTCGTGGCGGGCGGTGGCTCCTTCCTCACCCTGCCGCTCCTCATGTTCATGGGGCTGCCGGCCGGTGTCGCCAACGGCACCAACAGGGTGGGGATCTTGGTCCAGAATGTCGGGGCGGTCTGGAGCTTCGAGCGCCACGGTGTGCTGGATTGGAGCTCGCTCCTGTGGGCCGCCCTGCCGGCCAGCCTCGGTGCCGGCGTTGGTGTCTGGGTAGCGCTGGTAATCAGCGATCAGTCCTTCAAGCGGGTCTTGGCCCTGCTCATGGTGACGTTGGCACTGTGGACTCTCTGGGCCCCGTCGGGCGGTGGATCAGGGGAGCGAACGGCGGCCGCTCGCCGGGGCAAGCGATCCCTTCTGGTCGCGGGTGCGTTCTTTCTGGTGGGGGTCTACGGGGGCTTTGTCCAGGCCGGGGTGGGGTTCCTGATTCTCGCAGCGACCACGGTGGCGGGTCTCGATCTGGTGCGGGGCAACGCGGTCAAGGTGCTCACCGTCCTTTGCTTTACGGTGTTGGCTCTGACTCTGTTTGCGGTCAATGGCAGGGTGGATTGGCTGATGGGCGGTACCCTGGCCGCGGGAACGCTACTGGGCGGGCTTGTGGGTGCAAAGCTGACGATTCTCAAAGGGCACCGTTGGGTCCGTGGTGTCGTGACCGTGACCGTCGTCTTGTTTGCTCTCAAGCTGTGGTTTACCTAAGAAAAAAGCCCCATCCGGGGGATGGGGCTTGTAGCGAACGCTGGAGCGCTCCTATTTGATCTCGATCTGGCGCGGCTTGGCCTCTTCACTCTTGGGCAGGGTCACGCTGAGGACCCCATCAACGAACGACGCATCGACCTTGGCGGTCTGGACGTTGGCCGGGAGACTGAAGGACCGGCTAAAGCTACCGTAGGCCCGCTCGATGCGGTGGTAGTTCTCCTTCTCGACATCCTTCTCGAACTTGCGCTCGCCACTGATGGTCAGGACGTTCTTCTCGAGCGTAATCGAGACGTCGTCCTTGCTCAGCCCGGGGATCTCGGCGAAAAGGGTCAGCGCGTCGTCGGTCTCCTTGATGTCCACGGCGGGCATCCAGTCGCGAGTGGATGCCACATCCGTGCGGGACTCGGGGGTCACGAATTCGTTGAAGGCCTGATCGAACAGACGATCGAGCCGGCTCCTGAAAATATCGGTCTGGGGCGACCAGCGAATCAGTCCAGTTTTCATCTCTACTCTCCTTGTTGATAGATCAATCATTGCTCCGGGTTTTCCAAATATCTGTGTGTTGTACGCTAAGATTTTGGTGAATTCCCAGAGTATTTGCTCATTCCTAAGTAGGCAACACTAATATTTTGACCATTATTCCGACTTGGAGCGTCTTTTTAGGGTTCCAGCAACCCCCGACAAGGGAATCGGGAGGCGGTAGACAGCCGATGGGGTAGGAGATCCGAAGGGATCAGAGGCGGAACTCGATCGTGAGCTCCAGACGCATTTTGACTTTGACGCCCTTCTTCTCGGCCGGTGTCCAGGTTGTCTTTCTGGCGGCATCGACGGCGGCCTGCTCGAAGCCCATACCGGCTTTGGAGCCGACGCTATGAGCCTCGATCACCCTGCCGTTCTCGTCCACGAGGAGACTTACGCTGACATCGGCCTCTCGCTTCATGCGCTGTGCGATCGGCGGATAGCGCGGTAGCGGACCTCGCACCAGCTTTGGTGGGGTGACCCAGGGTCCGGGAGTCACCAGGTCACCCAACTTGACTTCCGGTTCGACGGGCTCGGGTGTGGGAGCTGGAGCGGCCTCGGTGGTCTCTCTCGCCACCGGCGGACGCTCGATCTGAGCAGTCGGGTTGGACTGTGAGGAGGTGATTACCTCCGGAGAGCGGCTCGGGACCGTTTGGTCGGCCGTCGTCTGCGGCTGGGCCGCAGGAGACCCGCCGCCATTCGTCTCTCGGGAAGTGGGTGCCGTCTGCGTGGCCGCCGCGGATTCCGTCTCCGGACGAGCCGCCTGCGCCTGGAGTGCCCGATCGCGCTCCAACGTCGCCTGCCGCGCAAGAGCGAGCTGCCGCCTCAGACTCACCAACTCGTCCTCGTATTGGGTCTTGAGGCTCTCTTCGATGTCGGCGCTTTGAGCGGCCGCCAGGCGCTGGACGCGCCGTTCGATCTCCTCGGGCGTCGGCCGGGGGTCGGGTTCCGGCTCGACCACGGTCTCGGGCTCGTTCGCGGCGCCGAGATCGACTCCTTCCTCGGGTGGCACAAGCGTCTCGAAGTCGGGTGTCGCGGGCACCACAGAGAAGGGAGGCGGCGAGACTTCGGTGGCGACGGCATCCGCGATATCGGCCGCCGCCGGCTCGGGCTGCTGTCTGAAAATCCAGACGATCAGCAGAGCGATGACGACCAGCAGAGCTGCCGCTCCACCAAAGATCGCTATCTTCTCTGGTTTGCCCTGGGGTAGCGTCTGGTAGTACCCCCGGATCTCGGGTGAGGCGCCGAGCTCACCGGAGTCCACCTCAGTCCCGGTATCGTCAGCAGTCTCGGCAGCGTCTTCGGCCACCAAGAGGTGAGGCTCGAGAGCCTCGAGGTTCTCGTCGTCCGGGTCGATCGGCTGGAGCTCCACCACCAGGCTCGGAACACCCTCCGCTTCCAGGTCTTGGGCTTCGCGGAATGCCAGATCGTCGACAGGAAGCGCTCCCCCGTGGTTGGACTCGTCGATCCGGCGCATGCCCTCCATCACGATATTGGTCACTTCGAGAGAGACCGGAACCATGGCGCCGTCGGGCATCTCGTCTTTGACGAACCGGAAGTCTCCTTCGTCCCACGTAAACAGGTCGTAGACGCTCTCCTCGGTTTTCAAGCGCAGGATCTTCTCCAGGTCATCCTCGGAGATCGAGTCCAGCGTGACCAGAACCTTGCCGAGAAGGATATGCGTCGCCTCCTGCAGTTTCATGGCGTGCTCGAGCGTCGGCTCGTCGATATAGCCGCGCTGGATTAGAAACGTGCCGAGGTGTTCTTCAGGGTCGTTCGAGGAGGAAGAGATGATGCGCCCATCTTGAAAATAGATGCGCTTTTCCAGATCTTGCTGCTCGACGACCAGGGTCCCGGTCTTCTTTCCCTGGGCGAGCCACTGCAAGAGCTCTGAAAGCTCCAAAGTGCGAAGGTTGCCCGTAATGCTCATGGCCGGTCACACCTGCAGGTGGGCACAGGCCCTAAGGATAAGTTGTCACCCAACTTTTGGCAAGAAAGGGTTTATCACTCTTTGACTATTTTTCCGGGGGGCAGGTCGTTGTAGACTTCCCTTCCTATGGCTGGATGGGACAAGGAACGCCGCCACCGGCGATTCCCCACGGAGGATCTGAAGGGCAGCTTCGCCTACGCGGTCGATGCCCAGGTCATCAATATCAGCCTGTCCGGTCTGGCCCTCCAAACCGCCACCCAGCTCAACGTCGGACGCAAGTACTCGTTCCGTCTTGGCCAGGAGCCGGACACCGTCTATCTCCAGGGCACGGTCAAGTGGTGCCACTTCTGCGGTACCCAGAAGCAGCAGGGAAGAGGGGATGTCGAGCCCGTCTACCGAGCCGGGATCGCCTTCGACAACATTCTCACGGAAAAGGCCGAAGAGCTTCTCCGTTTCATGGAGAGGAACGTCATCGTCGATCTTCGGCAGCGGATCAATGGACGGTTCAAAGTGGAGGCCGGTGGTCCCGTCAAGCTCGAGTCGGTCCACACGTTCATGGTCAAGACCCTGAGTCTCGTGGGGATGCTCATGGAGACAGACCTGTCGTTGGAGCCCGAGACTCGATTCGAGATCGAGATGCGTCTGAATGAAGGAAGCTTTGCCAGCCGGGCGCGGGTCGTCCACACCTACGAGGCCGGTGTAGTGGACGAGGCGGTCTTCTACCGCATGGGCATCGAGTTTCTCGGCACGCCGGCCGACCATCGTCAAGTGCTGGAAAATTTCATTCGGGAAGAGCTCGCAAAGAACATCTGATGACAAAGACCCTCAGGAGTTATGTGGAGGGCAGCTGGCACGAAGCTCAGTCGGGATTCGTGCCGCTCGTCGACCCATCCACGGAGGAGGAGATCGGCCGGGCCTCGAGCTCGGGTCTGGACTTCGCCGCCGCTTTGGCCTGGGCCCGCGACAAGGGGGGGCCGGCGCTGCGCGAGATGACGCTCGAGGAGCGCGGTGCGCTCCTCAAGGCAGCGTCAAAGGCTCTGCGCGATCACCGGGACGAGTTGTTGGAGCTATCGCGCCGTAACAACGGGACCACGGTAGGGGACGGGGCTTTCGATATCGATGGTGCCACCGGAACCCTGGCCTACTACGCCTCCGTAGCCAAGAGTCTCGGCGGCCGCAAAACTCTGGTCGAGGGAGATGGCATCCAGCTCTCGCGCTCGGAGGGCTTCTGGGGCCAACACCTTCTGGTGCCCAAGCGCGGCGTGGCGGTCCACATCAACGCCTTTAACTTCCCGGCCTGGGGATTCGCCGAAAAGGCGGCCTGCGCGCTGGTCGCCGGCATGCCGGTCATCACCAAGCCGGCGACCGCCACCGCGCTGGTGGCGGAGCGTTGTGTGGAAATCATCGTGGAGGCGGACCTTCTTCCCGCCGGTGCGCTACAGCTCGTCAGCGGTTCGACCGGCAACCTCCTGGACCTGATGGGCCCTCAGGACGTGCTCGCCTTTACCGGCTCGGCGGCGACGGCTCAGGGGCTCCGCCGGCGGGAGAATCTGCTGGCTGCCAACACCCGGTTCAACGTCGAGGCCGACAGTCTGAATGCGGCGATCCTGGGGCCGAGTGTCTCGCCGGGCAGCGCGACGATGACTCTGTTCCTCGACGACGTGGTGAGGGAGATGACTCAGAAGGCCGGCCAGAAGTGCACCGCGGTACGGCGGATCCTGGTGCCGGCGGACCGAGTGGAGACCGTCCAGCGGGCCCTCGAAGAGCGGCTCGGCGACGTGGTTACCGGCAACCCCGCTGAGGAGACGGTCACCATGGGTCCCCTGGCCACGGCTGCCCAGCTCGAAGACGCTGTCCAGGGAGTGGCGGAGCTCATGGCGGAAGCCGAGCTGATTGTCGGCAGCGGCGAGAGAATCGGCGGAGTGGGCGCCGAGCCTGGCCGCGGCTACTTCATCGGGCCGACGCTCCTCAGAGCGGATGACGCACGTGGAGCGGTCGAGGTCCATCGCCGGGAGGTCTTTGGGCCGGTGGCGACTCTGCTGGCTTACGACGGTACGGCGGCTGAGGCCGCCGAGATCAACGCCCTGGCAGGCGGCACGCTGGTGACCTCGATCTACGACGACCAGCCGGCCTGGATCGGTGAGCTCGTCTCGCGGGCCGGGAGCACAACGGGGCGGATATATGTCGGCTCGGAAGGGGCGGCAGCCGAGGCCCCCGGCTCGGGCGTCGCCTTCCCCCAGACCCTCCACGGTGGTCCGGGCAGGGCCGGTGGCGGGGAGGAGCTCGGTGGGCTCGTCGGTGTCAAGCTCTACATGCAGCGCGTCGCGCTCCAGGGCAGCCGCGCCATGGTCGAGGATCTGGCTGGCTAGGACGGGCTCCCTAGCCGGAGTAGGGATCCCCGGTGTCCGAGCGGGTCGGACCCGTCAATCGACTCACAAAGCTCTTGATCAATTCCTCCGGGTCGTAGACCCGTAGAAACTCGTCGACTCGCTCTGCGCTGGGAGAGATGTCCAACGTCTTGGCCCAGTAGAGAAAAGGGACCAGAAAGGGCTGTGCGTTCTCCAGCTCCATCCTGAGAAGCCGTGCCGTCACCCCGCCCTGCTCGAGGAATCCGGTCGACTCGTAGAGGTCGAGAGTATCGTCGAGCTCGTAGTCGACCTGGCGGAACTCGACCTCGAGGTCGGGGTCGTCGGCGTGAAAAATGGCGTACTGTGCCCGCCGGTCACCGTTGAAGGGCAGGCCGACCGAGCCCACATTGATCACCATACCCTTGTCGGAATAGTGCTCCAGCGGGCGGTGAGTGTGGGCGCAGACGAGAAGAGGCTCGGCGACCAACTCGAAGTTCTCCTCGATCTCCTCGTCACTGGTCCATGGCCCCAGACCCTCGTTGTTGGATCGCGGGCTGCCGTGGACCAGACGGAGCCGGGGCTCGAGCTGCGCGGTGATCGAGAAGGGAAGGGAGTCGATGTAGTCCACGTCGGTGTCCGTCAGCTCGGCGGCCATCCAACGGCTGGCGGACCATTCGTCCGCCTCGAGCCACCCGTCGGGGATCTGGTGGCGTCGAAACTGAAGGAGATAGTCCTCGTGGTTGCCGCGAATGCAGGGCCACCCCTGTGCCACGATCTGCTGCACGACCTCGCTCCCCTGCGGACCGCGGCCCACGAGGTCTCCTCCAACCAGGACCTCGTCGACCTGCTGCGACGCGATGTCGGCGACAACGGCTTCGAGGGCGGGGACGTTGCCGTGGATGTCCGAGATGACGGCTATCTTCATCTTTTCAATCGGCTGCGAGCTTGGCTACGAGGGTCTCTCGGTCGGTGATACCGACAACCACCCGGGCCTTGCAGACGATCCGACCGTCGACGTCAGCTTCGCCCTCGAGGCGGGCAGCGCGTCGGCTCATGGTCGACAGACGGACCCGGTAGCGAAGATTGTCCCCCGGGAGAGCGGCCGACGGGAAGCGTGCCGACTCGACCTGGAAGGCCAGGATGTCCTTGGCGGCCGGCGACTCCAGGTTGTAGCGGACGATGACGGTTCCTGCCTGGGCCAGTCCCTCGCAGATGAGCGCTCCCGGCATCATTGGTAGCCCGACAAAGTGTGCCTGCACATAGGGAGAGTCGGGTGGTATTCGGAAGGTGGCGTCCACCTCCCGGTCGGTCAATCGGGTGACCGAGTCGACAAAGAGAAAGTCGTCGCCGTAGGGGAGGATGAGACGCAGTGCCTGGCGATCGAGACGGCCGTCCGCTGCCTTGAGAGGGTCGATCAGCTCCCGGCCATCAGGCATCGGGTTGCCTGATCACGAGCGCGGCGTTGGTGCCGCCAAAGCCGAAGTTGTTGGAGAGGACCGTTGTCAGCTGCCGCCGCACCGTTTCGGTAACGAGCGGCAGACCCTCCACCACCGGGTCCGGATTCTCGACATTGATCGAGGGGGCCACGAATCCTCTCTCCAGCATGCCGATGCAGAAGATGAACTCCAGGACGCCGGCGGCGCCGATGGCGTGCCCGGTCATGGATTTGGTGGAGGAGAAGAGCGGCATCTCCTCGCCGAATACGAGCTGCATGGCCCTGACTTCAGCCACGTCACCATGGATTGTGGAAGTCCCATGGGTGTTGATGTACTCGATGTCGCTGGGCTGGCAGCCGGCTTCGTCGATAGCCATCTGCATGCACGCGCCCGCCTGCTTGCCCTCGGGCTCGGGGAGAACCGGATCGTAGCCATCGGATGTGGCACCGAAACCGATGATCTCGGCCCGGATTCTGGCGCCGCGTGCGCGCGCTCTTTCCAGCTCTTCGAGGACGACGATACCGCCGCCCCCGCCGATGACGAAGCCGTCCCGATCGGCGTCGTAGGGTCGCGAGGCCCTGGTGGGGGTCTCGTTGTAATGGGTCGACAGCGCCAGCCGGAGAGCCTGAAAGGAGGCAGTGACAAGCTCGCTGACATCCTCACCTCCACCGGCGACGGCGGAGTCCAGGGCCCCACTTCGAATCAACTCGTAGGCGTGGCCGATATTGTGGGTGGAAGTGGCACAGGCCGAGCTGAGGGAGTAGCTGCGACCACGTATCTTGAGCAGGTTGGCGACCGCCGTGCTGGCCGAGCTCGACATACAGCGCAGGACCGCATAGGGGTCGATACGACGGACGCGATTGTCGAAATAGAGCTGGGAGGCCTTGCTGACAGAATCGACGCTACCGACACCGCTACCCACGATGCAGCCCGTCGGGGTCTCCGCCAAGTCCGCTTCGCTCAACCCGGCGTCGGCCACCGCGTCCTTGGCAGCGATGGAGCAGAAGAGGGCCGCGTCCGACATTCCGGGCACGAGCTTCTTTGGCAGGGCAACCGACTCCTTTTTGGCTTCCAGATCCGAAACCGGCCCGGCCACGAGACTCGTGAGACCGTACCGCTCCCACTCCGGCATCGCCCTGACACCACTCCTTCCCGCCTCGAGGTTGTCGAGGACGGCCGGATAGTCGCTGCCCAGACAGGAGACGATGCCGAGACCGGTGACGACGACGCGTCGCTTCCCGTCGGCCACTTATTGGTCCTGCTGTTTGGATTCGATGAGTCGGAAGATCTCGCCGACGGTGTTGAGCCCTTCGATCTCCTCGTCATCCACCGTGACGCCGAACTCGTCTTCCAGGTCCATGACCAGGGTCACAGCCTGCAGCGAGCCCAAATCGAGATCGTCCCGCAGTGAGGTGTCGGCGGTGATGTCGGCGGCCTGGATCTCCGCGTCTGATGCCGCCAGGAGATGCTGGATGATCTTCTCTCTTGTCGAACTGGAATCCTGCATGTCTGCTCCCGATTCTGCCAATTTATAGCTGTTGATGGAAGTCGAAGGGACGGTGAGATTCGGTATGGCTCGCACCCCCGGCGAGATACCAGCCGGAATCATAACCGATGGCGGCGCAGGAGGGCAGCCGGTCTGGTGTGCGGTCGTGCGATAATTCAAGGTAGCCGGGAGAGGAGAACTCATGGTCACTTTGACAGAACCAGCCTCGGGCGTAGAGCGAGCCCCCGACCGGGGCGGGGCGAAAGAAAGTAACTGGGGGAGCATCACGCCGGTGGTCCTGGAGCGCGTGAAAGAGGCGATTCCTTTGGCGGGGGACGAGACCGGAACGATCTCCGTCGAGATCCCCTTCACCGGCGAGGAGCTCGGCCGTGTTCCGCGCTGTACGGCGGCCAGTGTCCGGAAAGCCGTGGCTCGTGCACGGAACGAGCAGAAGACCTGGGCCGCGCGGAGTTTTGGCGAGCGGGCGGCGGTCTTCGTCCGCCTCCACGATCTCATCTTGGACCAGCAGGATCAGATTCTCGATCTGATCCAGTTGGAGACCGGCAAGGCTCGCAAGCACGCTTTCGAGGAAGTGGCGGATGTCGCCCTGGTGGCCCGCTACTATGCCCACCACAGCGAGAGGCACATCGGACCCCAGCGGCGGAGGGGGGTTCTGCCGGGGTTGACCTCGGCCTGGGAGTATCACCTCCCCCGCGGGGTGGTCGGCATCATCGCCCCCTGGAACTACCCCTTGACCTTGGTGGTGAGTGATGCCATCCCGGCCCTGATGGCGGGCAACGGAGTGGTTCTCAAGCCGGATGGACAGACACCGTTTACCGCGCTCTGGGCCGTCGAGCTGCTCCGCGAGGCCGGTCTGCCCTTCGATCTGTTCCAGGTGGTGACAGGCGCGGGCGCGGAGCTCGGCGGGCCGATGATCGAGGAGGTGGATTTCGTCACCTTTACCGGCAGCACCCGCACAGGGCGCATCGTGGCTCGGCAGGCGGCGGAGAGGCTCATCGGCTGCTCGCTCGAGCTGGGTGGAAAGAATGCGGCAATCGTGCTCGAGGATGTCGATCTCGACGAGGCGGTAGAGGGTCTCGCTCGCGGCTGTTTCACCAATACCGGTCAACTGTGCATCTCAACCGAGCGGCTTTATGTTCATGAGGATATCTACAACCGGTTTGTCACCAAGTTCGTGGCGCGAACGGCGGAGCTCGAGCTCGGTGCCAATCTCGACTACGAAGTCGATCTGGGATCCCTCACCTCGCAGCAGCAGCTCGAGAAGGTGGAATCGCATGTCCGCGATGCGGTGGAGAAGGGAGCGCGGGTGTTGACGGGTGGCCGCCGCCGACCCGATCTCGGACCGTACTTCTACGAACCGACGATTCTGGAGAGGGTCTCTCCCGAGATGACGGTTTGTGCCGAGGAGACCTTTGGACCGGTGGTCTCGGTCTACTCCTTCCGCTCGGTCGACGAGGCCATCGCCAGAGCCAACGACGGCCGCTATGGTCTCAACGCCAGCATCTGGACCACGGACACGTCGGCCGCGGTCAAACTAGCTGCCGACATCCAGGCCGGAACGGTCAACGTCAACGACGCCTACAGCGCCACCTGGGGCTCGACGGATCTCCCCATGGGCGGCTTCAAGGAATCGGGGATCGGTCGTCGTCACGGGGCCGAAGGCATACTCAAGTACACCGAGTCCCAGTCGGTGGCGGTGCAGAAAGGGATGGCTCTGGCCGCGCCACCGGAGCTGGGAGAAGAGAAGTTCAGCTCGTTGATGAGCGGCGCTTTGAGGCTTCTGCGTCGTGTTCCCGGGCTTCGTTAGCCCGGGTCAAAAGAGCCGACAATTTTGAGGAGGGGAGAGATGTCCACCATCTTCTTTACCGGGTTCCCTGGCTTCCTGGGTTCCGAGCTCGTGCCGCGTGTGCTCGACCGCTCCGAGGACACATCCGCGATCTGTCTGATTCAGGAGAAGTTTGCCGATCTGGCCGCCGAAAGGGTGGCCGAGATCGAGGAGAACCATCCCGAGCTCGCCGGCCGCATCCGCCTGGTCGAAGGCGATATCACGAGACCCGGTCTCGAGCTGGGCTCACCGTCCGAGCTGGGATGGGACGTGTCCGAGATCTATCACCTGGCGGCGGTCTACGACCTGAGTGTGCCGCGAGAAGTGGGTATCAAGGTCAACGTCGATGGCACCCGCCACGTGCTTGACTGGGCGGAGAAGTGCGCCGGCCTCGACCGGTTTCACTATGTCAGTACCTGTTATGTGAGCGGCCGCTATGCGGGGATCTTTCGCGAAGAGGATTTGGACAAGGGGCAGAAGTTCAACAACTTCTATGAAGAGACCAAGTTCCTTGCCGAGGCTGCGGTGCAGCGGCGGATGAGGGAGGGCTTTCCCGCCACCATCTACCGGCCCTCCATCGTGGTGGGCGATAGCAAGACCGGAGAGACCCAGAAGTACGACGGGCCGTACTACATCATCCGCTGGATTCTGCGACAGCTGATCGTTGCGGTGGTGCCGGCGGTGGGCGACCCGAGCGCCGTACGGGTCAACCTGGTGCCCCGCGACTTCGTCATCGACGCCATGTCCTACCTGAGTGGCATCGAGGAGTCGGTCGGCAAGGTCTATCACCTGGCCGATCCGGAGCCGCTGACCGTCGAAGAGCTGCTGGAGGAGATCGGCGACGCCACGGGTAGATGGATTGTCCAGCTGCCGGTGATGCGTGGAGCGGCCAAGGCGGCAATCGACTACATCCCGGGTGTCTACTGGCTGATGGGGATACCGTCGGCAGCGGTCGACTACTTCGTCCATCCAACCCATTACCTCTGCACCAACACCCTGACCGACCTGGAAGGTAGCGGCATCGAGCTGCCGTCGATCCGCGACTACCTGGCCAAGCTGGTCAAATTCGTCAAGAAGCACCCGGAGATCAGCGCCGAGGCAATGGTCTAGCGTCCTTCTGGACGAAGCGGCCGGCCTCCGTGCCGGCCGTCTTGTTGAGAACTCATAATCATTTGCGGTAGGATGGTCCCTGCCGGGTCCTTCTCCCGGCTCTACCGATCTGGAGGACAGAGTGGAGACAGCGCGGTCTCTCGTCTCGGTGCAAGAGGTCACCTTCGGTTACGAAGAGGAGGTGATCCTCGACCGGGTGTCGCTCGAGATCGGGGCGCAGGACTTTCTCGCCGTCATCGGGCCCAACGGTGGGGGTAAGACGACCCTGCTCAAGGTCATTCTGGGACTGCTCCGACCCTGGTCGGGGCGCGTCGAGCTGGGGCTGAGCGGCAGGGAGATCGGCTATGTTCCTCAATTCGCCGGCTTTGACAAGTCCTTCCCGCTGCAGGTGTTCGACGTCGTGCGGCTAGGTCGATTGGGGGACCGCGGGCCGCTCCGCCGCTACTCGCGCGAGGACAACCGCCGGGTCGAAGAGATGCTCGACCGCTTCGACCTGTCGTCGGTGGCGCGGGAGACCATCGATAGCCTTTCGGGCGGTCAGCTTCAGCGAACGCTTATTGCCCGGGCGCTGGTCACGGAGCCCAAGATCCTGTTTCTGGACGAGCCTCTGGGCTCGGTCGATCCCGAGTCCCGCCAGACCGTCCTGGGGACTCTCGAGGAGCTCAATCGGACGATCCCGGTGGTGGTCATCACCCACGACATAACTCTGTTTGCCGGCATGATCAAACAGGTGGCCTGTATCAACCGGGAGCTCTTCTACCACCCAGGTGCCGAGGTGACTCCCGAGATCCTGGAGAAGGTCTACGGCTGTCCGGTCGAGCTGGTGGCCCATGGTGTTCCCCACCGGGTTCTGGGCGAGCACCAGCACTGAGCGGCAAGGTCATGGAATCTCTTGCCACCCTTTTGTCCTACGAGTTTGTCCGCAACGCCATCTATGCGGGGCTGCTGGCGAGCGTTCTGTGCGGTGTCATAGGTACCTTTGTCGTCGTCAAGCGGCTGGTCTTTGTCAGCGGTGGGATCAGCCACGCGGCTTTTGGCGGGCTCGGTGTCTGCTACTTCCTGGGTGTCGAGCCGTTGACCGGCGCGGCGGCAACAGCAGTGCTCGCCGCGCTGTGGCTGGGCTCGGTCGGTCAGGGGCGGGAGAGATCGCGCGATGCCAGCATAGGTGTGTTGTGGGCGGTGGGCATGGCGGTGGGCGCAATCTTCATCTTCAAGACACCGGGGTACGCCCCCAATCTGATGACCTATCTGTTTGGCAACATCCTCACGGTCGAGCGGAGTGATGTCCTCCTCACGCTCGCTTTTACAGTCCTGGTCATCGGACTGCTGGTGCTCTTTTTCGAGGAGTTCGTGGCGGTGGCCTTCGACGAGGAGTTTGCCAAGGTCCAGGGGGTGCCGGTGCGGGGCTTTACGACCCTCATGATGGTGCTCGTGGCCCTGTCGGTAGTGCTGCTCATCCAGCTGGTGGGGATCATCCTGGTGATCGCCCTGCTGACCATTCCGCCGGTGATCGGGTTGATGCTGACCCGAAGCTTCGCCAAGGTGATCGTCCTGTCGACCCTGATCGGTGCGGTGATGACCCTCGGCGGACTGGCGCTCTCGTACGGCTTCGATCTGCCGTCTGGTCCCACCATCGTCCTTTTGGGAACTGTTTTGATGCTCCTGGTGAGCCTCCTGCGTCGTGTGTGGCGGCAGAAGAGAGTGCGAAGTACCCAGTAGTGCGCGATACGACCATGTGACCGGTCTATTGGAGCCTCGAGATGCAACGTGACACCCAGCAGCGCCGTGCCATCAGGGAGGCCCTGGAGGGGGCCGACCGACCGCTCAGCCCGGGAGAGCTGCTCGAAGCCGCGCGGGAGAAGGTCCCAAGGGTCGGGCTGGCGACGATCTACCGCAATCTGAAGGCCCTCGAAGACCAGGGCTGGTTGGAGGTCGTCAGCATGCCCGGCCAACCAAGCCGCTACGAGCGAGCCGGCAAGGGACACCATCATCACTTTCTCTGCCGCTCCTGCGACAGCGCCTACGAGGTTGCGGGCTGTCCTGGAGACCTCGAGCCGCTCACCCCACCCGGCTTCCGGCTCGAGAGCCACGAGCTCCTGCTCTACGGCCTCTGCGAGACCTGTCTCGGGGGCTAACCGGCGAAGTAGTCCGGGGCGTTACCCGGCTTCCACTTGATATTGCAGCCGATGCTGGGGTTCTGGTCTTCCGGCATCGGCTCACCGGCGAGAAGCGCGTCGGCAGCTGCCCTCAGATCGCTGCCGGTCACCGGGATGTCATTGCCCGGCCGGCTGGCATCGAACTGGCCACGGTAGACGAGCCGGCGATCGGCGTCGAACAGGAAGAAGTCGGGTGTGCAGGAGGCTCGGTAAGCCTTGGCCACCTCCTGGCTTTCGTCGTAAAGATAGGGGAAGGTGTAGCCCACCGCCTCGACCTCCTGTCTCATCTCCACCGGGCCATCCTCGGGATGGCCGTCGACATCGTTCGAGGAGATGGCCACGATGGCCAGACCCTTGTCCCGGTACTCGGCACCAAAGCGAGCCAGCTCGTCGCGCAGGTGCTGGACAAAGGGACAGTGGTTGCAGATGAACATCACCAACAGTGCGGGAGCCGACGCGAAGTCCTCCCTGCAGACAGTCTTATCGTCGGTGTCGGGAAGACGGAAATCGGGTGCCTCGGTTCCCAGAGGCAGCATCGTGGATGGGGTCATGACCATGGCAAATAGATCCTCCAGGAGAGAGAATAGACCAAAAAATGAGCTCATATGAGATCTAAGAGCGGATCACGCTGCAAGGTCCCCGAAGCGAGATCACGATGAAATTCTAGGCGCGAGCCTCCTGTAGACGTACCTCGGCCCAATGATTCGAGATAGCGGTGAGGGTACGATGATGCCTGGTCCATAAATGATGACGCAGACGACTCCGAGAATCGGGGAGCTCTTGTGGGTGATGGCGGCGTTGGCGCCTGCGACTCTGGGTTCGGGGTGCACGACGCCGCCGGAGCGGTCTGAAGTGGCCAAGATACAGGTCGCGGTCAGTGTCCCGCCGCAGGCCTATCTGGTCGAGCACATTGGCGGAGATCAGGTCGAGATCCAGGTCATGATCCCTCCCGGCACCTCGCCGGCGGTCTACGAGCCCTCACCCCGACAGCTGGTGTCGCTGAGCCGTTCCCAGCTCTTTGTCAAGGTGGGTCATCCGCATTTTCTGTTCGAAGAGACCCATCTCGAGGGTGTGCTCGATTGGCTGCCCAACGTGCGGGTGGTCGAGATGGTCGGCAATGGCGAAGAGCATCGGGGCGACGAGACCGAGGAGGACCCTCATGTCTGGCTCTCCCCGTCAGCCATGAAGAAGACCGCGGTCGAGATTGCCGAGGCGCTGGCCGAGATCGATCCCGGACACGCCGCGGAGTACCGGCAGCGAGAGGAGCGGCTACTTGAGGAGATCGATCGGACCGACAAAGGGATCCGATCTCTGCTCGAGCCCCTCGAGGAGCGGAGTTTTGTCGTCTACCACCCGGCCTGGGGCCACTTCGCTCGCGAGTACGGCCTCGAGCAGCGGGCCATCGAGCAGGAGGGCAAGGAGCCCAGCCCGGCCCGGCTGGTCCAGCTCATCGAGCTGGCTCGCGATCGAGACGTCCGGGTCATCTTTGTCCAGGAGGGCTTCTCCGACCGGGGAGCGCGGGTGATCGCCAACGAGATCGGGGCCGAAGTCCGTGCGCTGGATCCCCTGGCCCTCGATTGGTCGGAGAATCTGCTTCAGGTCGCAACCGACCTGCGGGCGGCCCTCGCCGGCCACTGAGCACTCGAGCCTGATATCATTTCGTCCTTCGGATCGGCTCGATCCGGGCCGGCCACATCACCAAATCGACTTGTGGATCGCTCGAAGGAGGCACCATGTCCGTACGAATCTCACGCCTGCTGACCGCCACCCTTTGTCTGGTTCTGCTTACCGCGGGTGTATCCGTGGCACAGACCAAGCTGCTCCGCTACCCCGACATCCACGGCGATCAGGTGGCCTTCACCTACGCCGGAGATCTCTGGCTGGCCTCGACCTCGGGCGGCCTGGCCCGGCGGCTGACGGCCCACCCGGGACAGGAGCTGTTTGCCAAATTCTCACCCGACGGCGAGTGGATTGCCTTTACCGGGCAATACGACGGTGACGAGCAGGTCTATGTCATACCCACCACCGGTGGCGAGCCGAGGCAGCTGACGTTCTACCCCGCCCGCGGACCCTTTGCACCCCGCTGGGGTTACGACAACCAGGTCTATGACTGGTCGCCCGACGGCTCGGCGGTGCTCTTCCGCTCGATGCGCTACGGCTGGGATCTCAGCGACACCCGGCTCTATCTGGCGCCGGTCGAGGGCGGTCTGCCCACACCGTTGGCGATGCCGGTGTCGGGTGGCGGGGATCTTTCGCCCGATGGCACCCGGGTGGCCTACTCACCGCTGGCCCGCGACTTTCGTACCTGGAAAAGGCACGAGGGTGGATGGGCGCAGGACCTCTACATCTTCGATCTGGAGAGCTACGACCTCGAGCAGGTGACCGACCATGTGCGATCGGATCGGGACCCGATGTGGATCGGGAGCAAGATCTACTTCTCGTCCGACCGGGACGGGACGCTCAATCTCTACTCCTACGACACCCGCACCAAGGTGCTCGAGCAGCTGACCACCAGCGACGTCTGGGATGTGCGGTGGCCGAGCGACGACGGCGACCATCAGATCGTCTACGAGCTCAACGGCGAGCTCCAGGTCTACGATCTCGGTGAGGGCGCCTCGCACTCAGTGTCGATCGATGTGCCCGACGACGGATTGGCCAAGCGGCCCTCGCGCACCGAGGTCGCTGATCTCATCGAGGGTTTTGCGCTCAGCCCCAAGGGTGAGCGGGCGCTGTTTGTCGCCCGCGGCGATGTCTTTACCGCCCCGATCGAGAATGGCAGAACGCGGAACCTGACGCAGAGCTCCGGTGCCCACGACAAGTGGGCGCGGTGGTCGCCCGACGGCAAGCAGATCTCCTTTATCTCCGACGTCACCGGCGAGGAGGAGATTTACCTCGTCTCCCAGGACGGCTCGGGGGAGCCGGTGCAGCTGACCGAGGGCGGTCAGGTGATGCGCTATGCCCCCGAGTGGTCGCCCGACGGCAGCCGGCTGGCCTTCAGCGACAAAGACGGCAGGCTATACGTGCTGGAAGTGGCGACCCGGGAGCTCATCCAGATCGCGGACGAGGCCCGTGAACAGATCCTGGACTACACCTGGTCGCCCAACGGCGGCTATGTCGCCTTCTCCATGACCGACATCAACGATTACGGCTCCATCTACATCTGGAGTGTGGCCGACCGGCAGCTCCATCGGGTCACCGGCGAGATGTTCCACGACTTCGAGCCGGTCTGGGATCCGGACGGTGACTATCTCTACTACTTTGCCGATCGCGAGTACGCGCCGCAGATCTCGTCGATCGAATGGAACTTCGCCACCGACCGGGAGACCTACATCTACGCGCTGGCATTGCGTGAAGACGTCGCGCACCCGCTTCCCCCCGAGAGCGACGAGGTGACCATCGACGGGGAGAAGGACGACGAGGACGAGGAAGAGAACGGTGACAAGGAAGAGGAGAACGGCGAGGACAAGCCCAAGGATCCGATCCAGATCGACTTCGACGGCCTGGCTGGACGGGTAGCGCGGATCCCGGTAGATGCGGACAACTTCAACGGACTGACCGCGGCGTCGGGCCACCTCCTCTACGTGCGGGGCACCCCCTTCTATTACGGCCGCGAGGCGGACACCAAATCCTCGCTGCAGCTCTTCTCCTTCGAGGATCGGGAGGGGACGACACTGGCGGAGGACATCTCGGGCTATGCGCTGTCGAGCGACGGCAAGAAGGTGCTGGTCCGGCAGGGCTCCAGCTTCAACCTCTACGACGTCAAGTCGGGCGGCAAGGACTCGGCCAAGGCCGTCTCCACCGGAGAGCTGGTGGTCGATCTCGTGCCCGAAGAGGAGTGGGCCCAGATCTTCGACGAGGTCTGGCGGCGGAATCGCGACTTCTTCTATGTCGAGAACATGCACGGCTACGACTGGGAGGCCCTGCGTGAGCAGTACCGCCCCTGGCTCGAGCACGTCGGGCATCGCTCCGATCTCAACTATCTGATCGGTGAGATGATCGCCGAGCTCAACGTCGGCCACACCTACAAGGCGGGCGGCGACTACGAGATCCCGGACCGCCAGCCGGTCGCTCTGCTGGGTGCCGAGCTCGAGCTGGACGAGGCGGCCGGTCGCTATCGATTCGCCAAGATCCTCCAAGGTCACAACGAAGAGGACAAGTACCGCTCGCCGCTCACCGAGATCGGGGTAGATGTCGCCGAGGGCGACTACCTGCTGGCGATCGACGGTGCGGACCTGACGGCGGAGACCAACCCCTACCAGCTCCTGCGCAACAAGACCGGCCACCCGGTGGAGCTGACGGTCAGGGATCAGCCGATCCTCGACGGGGCCCGCAAGGTGAGTATCAACCCGATCACCAATGAGGCCGATCTGCGGTATCTCGATTGGGTCGAAGGCAACTGGCGCAAGGTGAACGAGATGACCGACGGCAGTGTGGGCTACATCCATGTGCCAAATATGGGCGCCGAGGGCATCAGTGAGTTCATCAAGTGGTACTACCCCCAGCTGCGCAAGGAAGGGCTGGTCGTCGACGTGCGCAGCAACGGCGGCGGCAACGTCTCCCAGATGCTCATCGAGCGGCTGCGCCGGAGCCTGCTGGGGACCGGCTTTAGCCGCAACAGCGACACACCGGGGACCTACCCGCTGACCACCTTCTACGGCCACATGGTCTGTCTGCTCGACGAGGACTCTGCCTCCGACGGCGACATCTTTCCCCACTACTTCAGGGAGGCCGGGATCGGACCACTGATCGGCAAGCGGACGTGGGGTGGGGTCACCGGGATCACCAACCGGGGTCAGCTGATCGACGGCGCCACGATCTATGTGCCCGAGTTCGGCACCAACGCCATCGATGGCAGCTGGATCATCGAGGGTCACGGGGTCGAGCCCGACATCGAGGTGGAGAACGACGCCAAGTCGATTCTCGAGGGCAGGGATCCACAGCTCGAGCGGGGTGTGGAGGAGGTCCTGCGGATGATCCGCGAGGATCCCAAGAGTCTGCCGGAAAGACCGGCACCACCGGTGAAGACCAAGTGAGGCCGCGGCCATCGATCAGGGGAGTCCTATTGTGCTGAGAACTGTTGCCACACCTGAACCCTGGAGTATCCGAACTGGGGGCCTCCTGGTCGCTGCTTTGGCCCTCGTCATCTTCTTGGCGCCGATTGCGGGTGTCGCCGAGGACCCGACACCGGCCCATCAGGAGAGCGACTTTCTGACCAAGACCCGCCAGTTGAGCTTCGAGGGGCCGCGGGCCGGCGAGGGCTACTTCTCGCCCGACGGCACCAAGATGGTCTTCCAGAGCGAGCGCGAGCCGGGGAATCCCTTCTACCAGATCTACCTCATGGACATGATGACGGGCGACACCCGGCGGATCTCCCCCGGTGTGGGCAAGACCACCTGCTCCTTTATCCGGCCCGGGAGCAAGGACATTCTCTTTGGCTCCACCCATCACGACCCGAGATCGAAGGAGTACCAGCAGGCCGAGCTGGACTTTCGGGTATCGGGAAAGTCGCGACGATACGCCTGGGACTACGACCCCGAGATGGAGGTCTATGTGGCCGTGGGCGAGACCGGCGAGCTGGTCAACCTCACCAACGTCCGGGGCTACGATGCCGAGGCCAGCTACTCACCCGACGGCAAGTGGATCGTCTTCTCTTCGATGAGGAACGCCTACAACCGTCAGCTGAGCGGCGACGAGAAGAAGTTGCTGGAGATCAACCCCTCCTACTTCGGGGAGATCTACATCATGCGGGCCGACGGCTCGGAGCAACGCCGGCTGACCGAGGCGCCGGGCTACGACGGCGGGCCCTTCTTCTCGGCCGACGGCTCCAAGATCGTCTGGCGGCGGTTCGACAAGGATGGACTCATCGCCGATGTACGGACCATGAATCCCGACGGCTCGGAGCAGACCCAGATCACCGACTTCGGCGCCATGAGCTGGGCTCCCTACTTCCATCCCTCGGGCGAATACATTCTCTTTGCTTCCAACAAGCTGGGATTTGCCAACTTCGAGGTCTTCATGGTGGATGCCGCCGGCAAGAAGGAACCGGTGCAGGTGACCACCACCGACGGCTTCGACGGGCTGCCGGTGCCGACCCCGGATGGCAAGAGCCTGGTGTGGACGTCGAATCGACACAACGGCGGCAAGGGCAACGCGCAGCTATTCACGGCGCAGTGGAACCACGACAAGGCCCTCGCGGCACTGGCGGCGGCGGCGGCCCGAACCGACAACTAGCCCGCGAGACGCCAGGAATTTGGGGACAGGTACAAATTCTTGCTACTAGAGGACTCAAATTGAGAGCATTGAGGAAGAATTTGTACCTGTCCCCAAATTCCCCCGCCATCGTGATTTGGATCGGTCTGGTGGTTCTGTCCGCCGGTCCGTCCACGGCCACGGTCGATCAGGTTCAGCAGCACGTCGAGTATCTGGCTTCGGACCAACTCGATGGGCGGCTGACCGGGACGGCGGGCGAGCGCCGGGCGGCCGACTATCTGGTGCGTGAGCTCGAGCAGCTCGGGGCCAAGCCGCTGCCGGGTCGGGAGGGCTTCGAGCTACCGTTCGAGTTCACGTCCGGCTCGAGCGATGCTGGCTCCACGATCAAGATTGGCCATCCAGCCGGGGAGCGCGGTTGGACGGGTGGCGAGAAGATCCAGGCGCTCTCCTTCTCCGACTCCGGGTCGGTGACCGGTCCGGTCGTTTTTGCCGGCTACGGGATCGTGGTGCCGGCGGGACAGGAGACCTTCTACGACAGCTATACCGGTCTCGATGTCGAGGACAAGGTCGTCGTCGTCCTGCGCTATACCCCTGAGGATGCCGATAAAGAGACGCGGGCGGCTCTGGCCCGGTTCTCGGGGCTGCGGCACAAGGCGCTCCAGGCCCGCGAAAGGGGCGCCAAGGCTATTGTCGTCGTCACCGGACCCCGCTCACCCAACGCCGGCGAGACAGTGCCCATGTCCTTCGACTCCGCCATCGCCGGCTCCGGAATCGTCGCCGCCAGCATCGGTGGCGAGGTCGCGGAGGCTCTGTTCGAGCTCGCCGGCGACAAGACCCTCGAGCAGGCTCAGAAGTCGCTCGATGACGCCAACCCGCACATCACCGGGTTCGACCTGCCGGACCTGGAGATCACTCTGGACGTCAAGGTCGATCGGGAGAAGCGGACCGGCCACAACATCGTCGGGGTTCTCCCCGGCAGAGCCGCCGGTGAGGTGGAGAAGCCCTATGTCGTGCTGGGGGCGCACTACGACCATCTCGGCCGTGGGCGGAGCGGTGGCAACTCGCTGGCCCGCAAGGAGGAGATGGGCGGCATCCACCACGGTGCCGACGACAACGCCTCGGGTGTGGCGGCGGTGCTGGCCGCGGCCGCTCAACTGGCCAAGATGGATCGGCAACGCGACGTGGTGCTGGCCTTCTGGTCGGGAGAGGAGCTGGGGGCCCTGGGCTCGCATGACTTCCTGGCCAGCGAGATCGTCGACCCTGGCGAGATTGCCGCCTATGTGAATCTGGACATGGTCGGCCGGGTGCGGGACAACAAGCTGGTGCTCCAGGCGGCCGGCACCAGCTCGGTCTGGCCCCGCCTCATCGAGCAGAGCAACATCCCGGTCGGCTTCGACCTCCAGACCCGAGACGACCCGTATCTGCCGACCGACACCCTCAACTTTGTCCAGGCCGGCATCCCCACCCTCGATCTCTTTACCGGTAGCCACGAGGAGTACCACCGTCCCGCCGATCGCGCCGAGACCCTCAACTACGAAGATCTGGAAAGGGTGGCTCGCTTCGGAGCCCTGGTGACCTACAAGACCGCCAATTTGGAGACCGCCCCCGACTTCATCGAGGTCGCGCGTGACCCGCAATCAGGCGGCGGCCGCGAGGGCGCCCGGATCTACACCGGCACCATCCCCGACTACACCGCCGAGGTGGAAGGCCTACGTCTCTCCGGAGTCATCGGCGGCGGTCCCGCCGAAGAGGCGGGCCTACAGGAAGGGGACGTAATCGTAGAGCTGGCCGGCCAGTCGGTCGCCAACGTCTACGACTACATGTATGCCCTAGAAGCCTTGGAGATAGGCCAAGCGGTAAAAGTCATCTATCTCCGCGAAGGCACCAGGCAAGAAACCACCATCACCCCACAATCCCGGCAGTAGCGGCCGGCCTCCGTGCCGGCCGATGGGAGGCGCGACCTGCTTACGATCTGTGGTGGCCCGGCCTCCGCACCAGCCGTCCTTCTAACCGTCCTTCTTCTCCTTACCGAACAGTTTCCCCAGCAGCTTCTTCCCTTCGTCCTTCGCGTAGTCTTCGACCGCCGTCTTGGCACTGTCCTTTGCCGACGCCGTGATGGCTTTGGAGTCGAGGCCGACGTCGAGCTCGTCCATGGTGCCGCCGATGATGAACGGCACGGTCATGAAACCCTCGGCATCGGTCATGTACTTGAGGGCGTCCGCAGGAATACCCACGAGGGTGAGACCCTCTCCCGGGACCCGAATGTCCACCGCGGCGGATACCGGACCTGCTAGATCGACGGTCCCTGCACCGGCGATCCGAATGCCGCTGCCGACGATCTCGAACGGCTGGATGACCAGGTTGTTGTTGGAAACCTCGAAAGGTATGTCGGTGGCCTCGTAGGCGCTTCCCGAGACCAGCGGCTGCTGAAGCAGCTTCTCGATTTTGGCCACCGCCTCGGTGGTGGGAATGGAACCGGCGGCCAGATGGAGCACACCCTGACCGGCCAACTGCTCGGTCTCGGGCCCCTCGCCGGCGGCGGCAAACTCGAGTTGCACCGGGCCGAAGCCGCCATCACCCTCGGCTCCCAGCAGACCGTTGAGGTCGACTGCACCGCCGAGGCTGAGATTGTAGGTGGCCGGGCTTTGGGTGACATCCACCGTCAGCTCGTCGACCTGCAGCTCCCCATTGGTCGTCGAGAGCCCGAACTCGGTGATCGCCGTCTGACCTCTGTCGATCGAGATCCGGCCTGCCGTACCTTTCGCCTCGATCTCACCCAGGCGGATGCTCTCGACGCTGATTTCACCCTGGGCCGCAAAGCCCTCGATGGATGACGGAGCAGTCGAGTCGAAGAGGAGATCACTGAGCACCAGATCGAGCCCCTTGAGCTCGAGATCGTCCTCCGTGGCGCCCTCGGTGCGGGCCACCAGCGAGCCATCCTCGATGCGAATCTCGGCTATCGAGACGCTGAGGCCGGAGGTGTCTCCCTCGGCGACCACCGCGGGATCTGCGGCCTCCGCGGGCGCTGTCGGCTGGGGCTCTTCCTTGGCCCCGGATCCGGAGCCCTTGCCACCCTCGGCGACCGGCTCGGCGACGGAGACCATCTGGATCTGCGGCTTGTCGAGCAGAACGCGGTGGATGACGAGCTCGCCCTTGAGCAGAGGCCAAACTTCGTGCTCGAACAGGAGCCGGTCGAGGCGAACGGTGACCTCACCCGAAGGTGACTCGGTGTGCGCCTCGGCGTTGACGAGCTCGAGACCTTTGAGCGGATGGAGTGAAAAGCGCTCCGCCTCGAGGTCGATATCGGTCTCCTGATTCACCCAGGTCACCACCCGCTGTCCCATCTCATCGGGGTCGAACCTGATGATGACCACGACGACCAGAATCACGAGCAGCAACAGAATAATCCCAGCAATCTTGAGAAGTGTCTTCATGAATTGTCTCCTTTGATCCGCCTATGGACTTGGTGGCGGCAGCACTATTTTCAGCGCAAACAGGCGTTGATTCAATAGGGCGCCTGAATCAGTCGAAATGCTTGAGCTCGGGCCAGAGCTCGTCGATCGGTGCCCGTAGCCCGCGACAAACCCAGACCGGCTGGTCGTTCTCGTACGGCATGCAATAGCCACAGTCGGTGCGAGCGGCCAGCTCGACCTCTTCGAAGATCTCGCCCAGGTACTCTTTGCTGCCGCCGATGCCGATCACCACCTCGCCGGTGCGGCCCCGCGGCCCCCACAGCCAGTAGTTGTTGTGACCACTGACGGCGACCGGTAGACCGTGCTTCCGACCGAGCAGATCGATGGCACCGGCCTCACCATAGTTGCCGGTGAAGAAAGCCGCGACGTTCTGTTCCTCCGGAGAGAGTGTGTCGAAGACCGACGCCACGGTCTCCACGATCGATTCCCAGCCGTGCATGTCGGCGTAGAACTGCGGCAGCTCGGCCAGCTCCTTGCGCTCGTCGGTCGAGGGAGCAAGGCCCAGCGCCTGAGAGTAGGCGACATAGTTGTCGACTGACAGCACCGGCAGGGCCATGGGCGCGAGGACAACCCCGGAGACCACTACCGGGGCGACAAGCGCCGGCCGGAGAAGCTGGCCAAAGGGCACGCGGAGTCGCTCGCACAGACCCTCCCAGAAGACCGCCCCGGCGGCAAAGAGCCAGGTGTAGGCGGCCGCCAGATAGCTGGCGCGGCTCGACCCCGACAGGATGAGCAGCAGCAAGACGGTGATCCAGATCCATGCCAAAGGCCGAAACCGCTCGACCGATCTGGCGGCGAGCAGAAAGACGAGCCCGGCCAGCCAGATCGGCAGCGTCGTGGGATTGAGCACACGGATCTGCTCGGCCAGGAACGGCACGGCCGACTTGGCGGCCATCTTCTCGCCGGTCGCCCGCGCCATGAACTCGAGCGTCGGCCAGTCGTAGAGGACCTGCCAGACGAGGTGGGGGAGAAAGACGAGGAAAGCCACCCCACCGGCCAGCCAGGGACCGGGGGTCGCCAGCAGCCGGCGCTGCCGGGTGAGCAGCAGACCCACCAGGATCCCGAAGCCCAGCCAGAGGATACTGATCTTGTTTTGCAGCCCAAGGCCCAGCACCAGGCCGAGGAGCAGCCAGCGGTTTCGGCTGGGCTCCTGGAGCACCCGAATCAGCAGCAGGGCCGCCAGCGGCCAGAACACCAGATCGAGAGCGTTCATCGAGTAGACGTGGTCGAGTCCCAGATAGATGGGGGCGGCGATCGCCGCCAGCATGGCCAGTGCCTGCGCAAACCCCCGACCGCCGAGCTCACGGGTGATGAGCCCGACCAGCCAGACGGTGACCGCCCCGGCGACCGCGGGAAGCAGTCGCAGGGCAAACACCGAGTCACCAAAGAGCGAGCGGACGAGCCAGAGAAGGAAAATCGACAGCGGCGGCTGATCGACGTAGCCAAAGGCCAGATGGTCGGCGCAGGCCAGATAGTAGAGCTCGTCGCGGAAATAGCCGTAGCCCTGCGCGGTCAGCAGATGAATGAGTAGCTTCGCCGCCGGAAATACCAGCAGCGGAGCACTCAATCCCAGAATCCGCCGCTCTCGACCCTCGGGAGCCACTAGTCGGTGGCTTTGATGGTCACGGGCACGGCCAGCTTGTCCCATCGCAGGACCACCGCCGGGCCGTCGATCTCAAAGTCCATGCTCTCGACGAAATCAGCCTTATTGGGTGCAACGGTCACCCGCAGCGCATCCTGTCCCGAGTCGTACTTGAAGGCACCCCACTGTTTGGAGGTCTTGTTGAAGATGACGGTCCACTTGTCTTCATTGGGGATGGTGAAAACGGCATACTTGCCCGCGGGTAGAGCCTTGCCCTCAACGGTCACATCTCCGCTCAGAGTGATGGTTGTGGCCTCGTCGGCGCCGGTACGCCAGACCTTGCCGTAGGGCACCAGCCCGCCCCAGATCTCGCGTCCCTTGACGTTTGGCCGACCGTATTCGACGGTCACCTCGACGCCGTCGATCGTCCCCGCCGCCTGGCCGTTCTTGCTCGCCC
>JBAUDS010000357.1:0-22056 GCA_049678185.1 Thermoanaerobaculia bacterium | reverse complement strand
CTCTCCGCCTACGCCGACGGGGTACTAGGATTCGGCCCAACCGGGCCAATCGCTCCACTCAAAGACCTCCGAGTACCGCACGCCGGAGCACCGAGCTTGGCCTCCGAAAAGGAAATTCCTATCCGGCAGGTCCGGCAGACGCTCAATCGCGAGCGCCAGGCGAGGATCGATCTAGCCAGGGCGGAGTACGAAGAATTGAATAAGAAGGCGAATCCCCCTGCGAGCAGGACGCAACCTCCTCGGGGCCCGAGGACCGAGGTCAGCCCGGTGTTCACAGAGAACGACTTCAGGTATGGAGTCGCTATCTATGACTCGTTCCCCTCTTACCCGTACCTTCTGTTCTACGAGTACGCCAACAACCAGTACTACCTTGCCGGCAAGATCTATGGAACCGGCTCCTACGGCTACCCATCAGGGTTTTTCCACCCCAGCCTGTATTCCTATGGCTATGTCTGGAATACCCTCTACGCTGGCCATGGCAATCGAGTCTTCGCTCCCGTCAATGAAATCTCAGGAAACACCAACTGGGAGAGCTCCATTTTTTCCATCCAAATCGGCACCCAATTCATCGATAACTACTCCTTCTACGCCATCTATGAAACTGCCGGCAAGTCGGGCTACTCTCCCTACTTCTCCGAGGCCGGATACTACGGATACGGCGGCCGCATCTTCAACACTGCCTATGCTGCGACCTATGTGACTCCGACAGGGGTCTATGGACCCTTCGGCGGATTGATCAGCCTGATGAGCATCGACTACTACAACAGTTTGTACAGCGGTTTGTATGTCACGACGGCCGGAGTCGGGATCTAGACCTACCGCCCCACCGCCGATTTGGAGATCTACGATTTCTACGACTACGCGGCGATGCGGCTCAACAACTACATTGCCACCTTCGCCTTTGCGGTCAATCCTTATGGGGAATTCACTATCAACAAGATCGGCAGTGGCGGCCAGGAAATCAGTGTCGATACCCGGCTCGACGCCGATGGGCCTACGATGAAGGTTCAGGGAAGCGTCCAGGCCACGCAGTTCATTGCCAACTCCTCCCGGGCGGTCAAGACCGACTTCGAGTCGATCGACGGGAAAGAGGTATTGGCCAGGTTGGCGGAGGTGCCCGTGATGGCGTGGCGCTTCAAGACCGAGGAGGAGAATGCCCGCCATGTCGGTCCGGTGGCCGAGGACTTTCAAGCGGCCTTCCAACTCGGTGACGGCAAGACGATCTCCACCATGGACGCCGGCGGCGTGACCATGGCCGCCGTTCAGGGGCTCTATGCCCTCCTGCAAGAGAGGGAGCGGGACCTCCACGAGCTCCGCGCCGAAAAGGACCGCGAGATCGCCGAGCTCAGGCAGGGACTGGCCGAGCTGGAGAATGTACGGTCCGAGGTGGCGGCGCTGCGACGCGCGATGACGAAGTAACGGCCAGGAGTATTCAAGGCCGATACGGCAGGGGTCGGCATCATTCGAGCGGCGGCGGATTCTGTACACTGTGGCGCCCAACGCACGGTCTGGGGCTTTGATGGCGCTGGGCCTGGAGAGGGCCGGAGGTCGACCGCATGTTCATTCTGTACCTGCTTTTGCTCGCCGGGATGCCGAGCGGGACCGCGCCCGGGGTGAGCTCCGGAGACTGGCAGATCGAGCACTATCGCTGGTCCGGATCGATCGCTGAGGGTCGGGCCATCGACATCCGCAACAACCATGGCGACATAAGATGCCGGTTCTCGGATAGCGAGGAAGTTTTGGTCTCGGCGGTGATTCAGCGCCACTCCGACGACCCCCGGCGGGCCGAGATGGCGATCGAAGAGAGTAAGGACGGCCTGACGATTGCGGTGCTCTACCCGCCGGTCGACGACCCGGGCGCCTCCGAGGTCACCCCGGAGATGGAGAAACGGCGGGTGGATCTCACCGCTCTGATTCCCGCCGGAAGCCGGCTCACCGCCGGGACGATCAAAGGTCTGATCGAGGCCAAGGGGCTCGAGAGCGATGTCGAGGCCTCTTCGCTGAGCGGCAATATCGTCCTGGCCACCACCGGTCTGGTGCACGCCCGCACCGAGCACGGCAGGATAGATGCCGTCCTCGAGAGCGACACCTGGCAGGGGCGGCCGACCCTGGAGACCGTGACCGGCGATATCACCCTCTTCCTCCCACCCTCCACCGACGCCACCATCCGCGCCGAGACCCGTGGTCTCATCACCACCGACTACTCGATCGAGATCAGCCAGGAGGCGGCCATCGGTCCCAAGCAGGCGGTGGCGCGGATCGGCGAGGGCCATCTGGAGCTGGCTATTACGAGCTCCAAGGGGAACATCCGCATCCTGAAATCCGGCTTTTAGGGGGAGGGGCTTTCGCCCGCGCGATCGATCTCCATTTCTCTTTGACCGGCTACTGTCGGTCTGCTAGGTTGTGACTATCAAGTCGGCTCCAGAAGGGGGACTGGGATGAGACGACTGCTGGACTCTTTACACTCACGATGTATCCATCTGCTGGCGGCCGCGGTGCTCGTTTCGGCTTTGGCCGGACCCGCCTTTGCCCAGGCCGACTCGCGGACCCGCGTCTACCGCGGCGCCGAGCTGATCGACCTGGTAACCCCGTTCATCTTCGACGGCGACCTCCGCGACCTGTCCAGGGCACCGGCCTGGCGCCCGGGAGATGCGATCAAGGAGATCCCCCGCCGCCACTTTCGCGACGTCCCCGAGCACCTCACGCCGGCCAACCCGCCGTTGGTGGGGCGCGACCCGCTTCTCGCCCACCAAGAGGCCGCGGCAAGGGACTCGAGCCAGCGAGCATTTGCCACACCCGATCTCAACTTCGCCGGCCAGGGCTTTAGCGGCGTAGTGCCGCCGGACACGGTCGGCGACACGGGTGCGACCTACTACATCCAGGCGATCAACGCTCCGGGCGGCACCACCTTTACGGTATATGACAAAGACACCGGGGCCACGGTGGCGGGACCCACCTACCTCGATTCTCTGGGGGCGGGCTTTTGTGCCGGTGGTCTGGGCGACCCGGTCGTTCTCTACGACGAGCTGGCCGGCCGCTGGCTGCTGAGCGAGTTCTCCTCGAACGGCTATCGTCTCTGCGTCTATGTCTCTCAGACCGGCGATCCGGTCGGCGGCGGCTGGTTCAACTACGACTTCCAGGCCCCCAGCTTCCCCGACTATCCAAAGTACGCCGTCTGGCCCGATGCCTACTATGTCGGCACCAACGAGTCGAGCACCGCCGCCTACGCCCTCGAGCGTTCGCCGATGCTGGCTGGAGCCGTGGCGGGCATGCAGCGGTTCACCGTCCCAGCCCTGGCCGGCTTTGGTTTCCAGATGCTCACACCCAGCGACCTCGACGGCTCGACCGCACCACCGGCGGGCTCGCCCAACTACTTCATGCGCCACCGCGACGACGAGGTTCACAACTCGAGGGCAAACGATCCTGGGCAGGACTTCTTGGAAATCTGGGAATTCGATGTCGACTGGGCCACACCGGCCAACTCGACCTTGACCGGGCCGAGCTCGATCCCGATTACCGAGATCGACTCCTCGCTCTGTGGTCTCACCTCCTACACCTGCTTCCGGCAGCCCGGGACCTCGACCCGGCTCGACCCGCTACGTGAGGTGGTGATGTGGCGCAACCAGTACCGCAACATCGGCAGCCACGAGGTGCTGGTAGGCAATCTGGTGACCGACGTCGACGGCACCGATCACGGCGGGGTGCGCTGGTACGAGCTGCGCAAGAGCGGCGGCAGCTGGACCCTCTTCCAGGAGGGCACCTACGCACCCGACGGCGACAGCCGCTGGATGGGCTCCGCCGCCATGGACGCGGCGGGCAACATCGCCGTCGGCTACAACGTCTCGAGCAGCTCCACTTTTCCCGGCCTCCGTTACGCCGGGCGGCTGGCAAACGATGCGGCGGGAACGCTGCCACACGGGGAGAACAGCCTGATCGCCGGCACCGCCTCCAGCAGCAGCAACCGCTATGGCGACTACAGCTCGATGAGCGTCGACCCGATCGACGGCTGTACCTTCTGGTTTACCGGTGAGTACAACACCGCAAGCCAATGGTCGACCCGCATCGGCTCCTTCAGCTTTGCCGGCTGCGCCGGCACCTGCGGCAACGACATCATCGAGGGCGGCGAAGTTTGCGACGGCACCGACCTGGGCGGTTCGACTTGCGGCTCCGAGGGCTGCACCGGCGACGGCACCCTCGCCTGCCTGTCCGACTGCTCCGGCTTCGACACCTCCGGCTGCTTCGAGTGCCCGGCCTGCAACGACAACGGCGCCTGCGAGCTGGGCGAGGACTGCGTCAGCTGCCCCACCGACTGCGTCTCGGGCGACTCCTCCGGTGCGATCTGCGGCAACGGCCTCTGCGAGGCCGGCAATGGCGAAGACTGCGTCAGCTGCCCCGCCGACTGCAACGGCAAGCAAAACGGCAGGCCCGCAAACCGTTTCTGCTGCGGTGACGGCGACGGGGCACACCCCGTCTCCTGCGCCGACTCCCGGTGCACCAATAGCGGTTTCAGCTGCACTGACGTGCCGCAAACGCCGGGTTCCTTCTGCTGCGGTGACACCGACTGCGACACGGGCGAGTCCTGCGGTAACTGCGCCCTCGACTGCGCTGTCGACGATGCCGAGCTCTGCACCGGGGGTATCGACGAGGACTGCAACGGTTTTATCGACTGCGATGATTCCTTTTGCAGCGGTGACCCGGCCTGCAACTGCAAGCCCAAGGGCGACTCCTGCAGCACGGGCGCCGAGTGCTGCTCGGGCAAATGCAAAGGGAGGGGCGGGTCAAAGACGTGTAGGTAGGCCGGTAGCCTGCCCCTGCGAGTTGCAGGAGGCTTGAGACTTCAAGCGCTGTCCCTACCGCAGTCCGTCGAAGTACGGCATCTCTCCAACTCAGGGCTCGAAACCGTCGGAGAGCGTCTTCAAGAAAGCCACGATGGCGGCCTCCTCATCCGGGGTCAGACCGAGGTCGCCCAACTCGTCATGGTTGACGGTCTCTTCGACCTCCGGCGGCGGCCAGCAATCGGCCGCCAGGGCCTGCGCTTCGGTGAAGGGCCCGGGGCACTCCGACTTGATGTCCCGCGTGTTGTAGAAATGCACGATCCCCTCGAGGGTCTTGAAGTAGCCGTTGTGGGCATAGGCCTTCACCGAGCCTGGCATCGGCCTGAGGTCGACGTTGCGCAGCGTCGGCACCTTCTGCTTTCCCCATTCCTCCTCGTATACCTCTGCCGAATAGCCCGCATTCTTTAAAAAGCCACCCAGACCAGGGTCGACGAAGGCCGGCGCGATTCCGGCCGGATTCTGCGGGTTCTGGGGAACGCCGAGGTTATCGAAGGTGAAGTCGGTGAAGAGGGCCACCTGGCCGCTACTGGGATGACATCTCTTGCACTGTCCCTTGCCTTGGAACAGAGCGCGGCCCCGCCGCTCCTCCTTGCTCAGCTTAGCCTGGCCACTGAAAGTCTGGTCGTATTTGGAGCTGACGGCATTGACTTCCGCCGAGCCCTCGTAAGCGGCGATCGACAGCGCGATGTTGTCGTAGGCCATGTCCGACTTGTCCCGGTCCCCGGGAGACAGGGGGACCGTTGCACCCTCGGTAGCACAGTCCGTCCCGATGCTCCCCGGCCAGCCGATGTTGCAGGCCTCGGAACCCCAGACGTCTTCGAAGGACACCGGGTAAGCTCCCGGGTTGGCTGGATTACACACCCGGTAGACGACACAGGCGGAATCGGGAAGGGCCTGCTCCACCGGGTTGAGGAAGGGCCCTTGCGCCTGATCGGCGGCCGGATTGCCCAGCTTCTCTCCAGTCGCACGACCGTCCCAGAAGTTGCCGCCGATAAAGAGCCCTTTCTTGTCCTGATGAAAGATCGGGCTCACTGTCGCATAGGCCGCACTCGGTGGCTTACGATCGCCAAACCGACCCGAGATCGAGCCCCCGTAGACCGCACCGGCACCGTTGATCGCGTCGTCGGGTCCTGTCCAACCCCAGGCGGGGTCGTGGCAACTGGCGCAGGACTGATTCAGGTTGATGGACAGATCCTCGTCGAAGAAGATGGATTTTCCCAGCTGCTCTTCCGACGCGAGTCCCTGCGCCGCCAAAGCACCGATGCCGAAGACCAGGAGCACCAGAGCGGCGATCGTGAGAGTTCCCTTGCAGACAGGTCGAGTCATGACTCCTCCCTTTCTTCGGGCCATTGGCCCGTTCCGGCATGTTTTTCCCTTTTTCCTTGGCGATCCGTAGGGCTCCAGACCGCGCCTGGCGACTACCCACGGCGCGGGTCTGAGACCTCATGTAGCCGCCTTCGGCTTCCCTCTCTTCCAATGATTCGATTCTAGGAGAGGGCGAATCTCTTGCCAACACGCCGAAAGGTGGGAGGTGGCCTATCCACACGGGTGGGCTTCAGATCGATCTGCGTGGCAGGTAACGCGGCGCTACCCGGCCGGCACGGAGGCCGGCCGCTTCGTTTACCCCAAGATTGAAACCGAGCTAGAGGTCTGCGGTTGGCTTGAACTCGGGTGGCTGGCGGGACTGGGTGGTCTGCTCGAAGGCGTAGGCCAATTTGATGAGCGTCGGCTCGCTCCAGGCGCGGCCAAAGAAGGAGATGCCCACGGGGAGCCCGCGGACAAAGCCTGCGGGTACGGTGAGGTTGGGATAGCCGGCCACCGCCGCGGCGCTCGAGCTTCCACCTAGAAAGTGGTCGCCGTTGACCAGATCGGTGGTCCAGGCCGGGCCGCCGGTGGGGGCGATGACGGCGTCGAGTCGGTTGGTGTCCATGACGGCGTCGATGCCCTCTTCTCGTGACAGCCGACGGCTCTTCTTCAGGGCCCGCAGGTAGTCGGGACTCGTCAACAGGCCCTTCTCTTCGGCCTGGTAGAAGAGGTCTTGGCCGAAATAGGGCATCTGCCGGTCGGCGTTCTGCTCGTTGAAGTCGATGATCTCGGCCAGGGTGCGCACCGGGGCCGACTCGCCGAGCCCGGCCAGGTAGCTATTCAAATCGGCCTTGAATTCGTAAAGCAGAACCTCGAACTCGGCATCATCGAACTTCCCCCTTGTCGGGATGTCGGCGGGATCGACGAGTACGGCTCCCAGGCCTTTCATCGCTTCGAGCGCCGCCTCCATCAGCTTGTCCACCTCGGGGTGAAAGCCGAAGTACTGCCGCGCCACGCCGATGCGGGCGCCGCGAAGACCATCGGCATCCAGGAATCGCGTGTAATCGACATCTGCCTGGCCGTCGCTCGCCGCGGTGGCCTCGTCCCGCGGGTCGATCCCGGTGAGCGCCCCCAGCAGGATTGCGGCGTCGGTGACGGTGCGCGCCATCGGACCGGCGGTGTCCTGGCTGTGGGAGATAGGAATGATGCCCGAGCGACTCACCAGACCCACCGTCGGCTTGATGCCGACGATGCCGTTGGCGTTGGCGGGACAGACGACCGAGCCGTCGGTCTCGGTGCCGATGGCCACCGCCCCGAGATTGGCCGAGACCCCGACCGCCGAGCCGGAGCTCGAGCCGCAGGGATTCCGGTTGAGGGCGTAGGGGTTTCTGCACAGTCCACCCCGCGCGCTCCAACCGCTGCTCGAAAACATCGAGCGGATGTTGGCCCACTCGCTCAGGTTGGCCTTGGCCAGAAGAATGGCTCCGGCGGCGCGCAGCTTCTCGGCGACAAAAGAATCCCGAGGGGGAATCGAGCCTTCGAGGGCATACGAGCCGGCGGTGGTGGTCATGCGGTCGGCGGTGTCGATGTTGTCCTTGAGGAGCACGGGGATTCCATGCAGCGGTCCGCGCGGACCGGTGGCCCGGCGCTCTTCATCGAGCTGCTCGGCGATCGAGAGTGCATCGGGATTGGTCTCGATGATGGCGCGCAGGGTCGGCCCACGGCGGTCGAGCTGCTCGATCCGCACCAGGTACATCTCGGTGATCGACCGCGCGGTGAAGCGCCCAGAGTCCATGCCCTCCCCGAGCTCCGCGAGAGTGAGCTCGGCGAGCTCGAAAGGCGTTGGAGGAGGAGTGGGCGGAGTTGGCTCGGCACTGGGGGCCTCTTCGCGACCGCAGGCCACTGGGCCCGCGGCGACGACCGCACCGCCTACGGCGCTGGCCCGAATGAAGTCTCGACGGGAAATGTTGCCACCGACAGCCGAATCTCGGTTCATGAGCTCCCTCCTAAAACAGACATACCAACAACCGACCGACGTAGCCACCGGTAATCGCCTTGCCGCCGCGGCTGTGGCAACGGTCATACCTCAGGCGATTGCTTTACTCTATCTTCAATCCGAGTTGGACCGAGATGTCTGATCGCGCCACCGATCTATCAGTGACGACCGGGCGACTGGCCGGGGCCTTCGACTCCTGGTGCCGGGAACCGTTCAGGACCCACTTCGCCGCCATCTCACTTCTCACTCTGCTCGCGGCGCTTCGCTACTGGCCCTACGTCTTCTTCCTCGGACCCTTCAACGACGAGATGTTCTACTTCGGAGCCTTCCACCGGGTGTTGGAGGGCCTGTCACCCTACTCGAAGTCGGGTTTTCTCTATCCCCCGCTGATCGCGCACCTCGGCGCCTGGGCGGTCGAGCATCTGGGCGAAGGAGTGGTCATCGGTCTGATGCGGTTGGTCAATCTCCTCGGGCTGTCGGTCACGGTCTGGTGCTCTTTCGCCTGGACACCCTGGCGTTGGCGCTCCCGTCTGGCAGCCGGGGCGCTGGTGGTCGTGCTGTCACCGGCCGTCCACTTCAGCCTTTTTCTCGGCAACCTTTCGCTCACCATAGCCGGCCTGATCGTCGGCGGTCTTCTGCTCTGGCCCCGGAGACCGGTCCTGGCCGGCATCCTCCTCGGCTCGAGCGTCGCGATCAAGCCCCTGGCTCCGGTGGCGCTCGTGACTCTGCTGTTCCATCGGCCGCTCGATGGGCGTCGTCGCCACCTGGTGGCGGCGGGGGTCGGTCTGCTGCTGACCGGGATCCTGCTTTTCGGCTTTCCGGAGCTCGACCGCATGATGCGACTGTCGTATTGGAGCCGGCTCGAGCGGACGGTGTCGCTTCACCGCTTTGCCTATCTATTGGGTTGGCAGCAGGGGGTACTGTTGATCTCGGCGGCGGTGGCGGTGGCCGCGGTTGTCGTCGCGCGCTGGCGCCCCCTCGGTCGCACCCATCTCCTGGCCCTGGCAATCACCGCCGCCCTGGCCGCCACCCCTCTGGTCTGGAGCCACACTCTGCTGGCGACCCTGCCCATCCAAGTGCTCGCCGTCACCACCGCCATCCTGCGGTATCGCCAGGATGTCGGCGATGGCCCCGCCGCTCGCGCCATCCGGGTCCGGCGCCGCCACCAACTCCTGTTTGTCGGGCTCGGTGTGATCGCCATCCACTTCGCCGAGGGGCCCTCCGGAACCTATGACCAGAATCTGCTCGTCCAGTGGCTGGGCACCATCCCCCCCGCCGTGGCGCCCGCGGCGCTGACTGCCTACCTCTTCAAATTTGTCGAGCCTTTTTGATCGGGAAGCGATCAGAGCTCCATGGCATGGAGCCGCTGATACACGGAGCGGGCCAGGTCCCGCTCCACCTCGGTGGGAATCGACATCGAAGCAGCAAAGAGAGCGAAAGAGGTAACCTGGAAGAGCGCCGAGCGAATCTCGGAGAAGAGATAGGCACCGCCCACCTCGCTCAACTCGGCGTACCGCGGGGTGAGCTCCACCGACCCATCCTTCTTGAGGCCGGCGGCCAGAAACTGCAACCCCTCTCCCTGTTCGAGCCACTGATCGATCTCTTCACGGGTCTGGTCGACGTTCCCCCGCTGCTCGACCACGGCAAAGATCAGTTGCAGGACCTCGTTGAACGATGCGACCAGACGGGTGACATCTTCGCTCGCGTCGCGCCGGCGGGTGATCAGATGGACACACCCCAGTCTGACCAGCTCGCGGGTGACCTTGAGAGTCTCGTACTTGCCGAGCCAGGTCTCACCGGCGATCTCGCGCAGGGAGCGCTCGCCATTGCTCAAGGCCAGCACCTGCCGCAGTTTGGGGTCGAGCTCGGTTGCCTCCACACCTGGCTGGAGCTCAGGGCAGAGATCCAGATCGGGAACCAGGCGCTGCCACTCCTTGACGCTGTCGAGGCGCTCGGCACCGCGGAGAAGAAGCTCTTGAATCGATATATGGGCCAGGGTATTCGGCCGGATCTGGTTGCCGTCACCAACGGCAAAGAGATAGCTGCCCTCGGTCTCGAGCAGGGCCGCAAAGAAGATCTCCTCCATCTGTTTGTTGAGCAGATCGAAGAGCTCCTGATTTGTAATCAGACCCTCCTCGACCAGGAGCCGGCCGAGACGCTTCGGTGGCCGCAAGATTCTCATGGCCTCTTCGACCTGGGAGGCGGTGAGGATCCCGAGCCGTACGAGCAGCCGATTGAGACGGTCCTCCGGATGGTTGCTCGAGGCGTGCTGGAGGGTGCCCTGATCGAAGGTCAGGAGTCGATGCGAGTCGAAACCATAGACGTGAAGATGTCCGGCCCAGCGCGAAGCCGAGATAACGTTGACGACATCCAGAATGGTGGTGTGGGAGAGGATCTCACCCGCCATCAGCACCCGCCCGGTAGTGGGAGTGCCGTTGACGCTGGGGATTTTTTCCAGAATCAAGAGGGCCGGTGTGTCGGCGACGACCCGATAGGGCGCACCCGCGCCGCCCTTGGCGTCACCAAAGCTCTTGACGACCCGCAGACGCGGATCGTCCTCGTCTGACAAAAGGGGACGCTTTCTCTCCACAAAGGTCTCCCGCGCGCCAGCTTCCGACCCGTCTCAGCAATGGTAGCAGGGTGCTAACGCACGGGTGCGTCGGCCGGCTTCGGCCCGGCGACATGCACGGGCCTATCTCGTCAGACAGCACGATCTGTACCAGACCGCCGACCCCACATCCCTGACCGCAAAGGGGCGGATAGTGACAATCGTTGGCACTCGAGTGACGCCGGAGGCTGTGACCGCCTCCATACTCAGTTCTTTTCTAGGGTTTCAAGCAGTTCTGCGAGCGGTTGGGTGTTGACGACATCCCCCTTGGTCAACCAGGCTCGTCGGGCCTGCTCGACGCCATAGTGCATCAGGTCGAGATGCTGGACCCGGTGTGAGTCGGTGCTGATCGCCACCTCGAGTCCCAGCTCCCGCGCCAGCATCAGATGGGTGTCCTTGAGATCCAACCGCTCAGGATGAGCGTTGAGCTCGACGATGACGTTGTTCTCCTTGGCGCATTGGAGCACTTCGTCGAGGGCGAGCTCGAAAGGCGGCCGCCGGTTGATCAGCCGGCCGGTCGGATGCGCCAGGATGTCGACCTGCGGGTGCTGGATCGCGGTCATCACACGTTTGGTCTGATCGGCCACCGGCAGGTCGAAGCGCGAGTGCACCGAGATCACGACCAGATCGAGCTCCTCCAGCATCTCGTCCTCGAGATCCAGCGAGCCGTCGGCCAGAATGTCCACCTCCTGGCTGCGCAGGATCCGGATCTCCGGGTGACGTTCCTGGATCTCCGCGATCTCTTTCCACTGCTGGCCGAGACGCTTGGCATCGAGACCACCGGTCATCGCCAGGGCCTTGCTGTGATCGGTCATGGCGAAGTACTCGTAGCCCTTCGCCACACAGCCCTCGAGCATCTCCTCGATCGAGTTCTTGCCATCCGACCAGGTCGAGTGCATCTGGAGATCACCCCGCATGTCCTCGAGCTGGATGAGCTCGGGCAGCTTGCCGGCCGCCGCGGCCTCCACCTCTCCTCGATCCTCTCTCAGCTCGGGAGCAATCCACGGCAGATCCAACACCTTGTAGACCTGCTTCTCTTCTTTACCGGCAATCATCTCGCCTGCCCAGGGATCACCTTCGGTTTCTTCGCCGCTGTCGTCCTCCCTGTCGTCCTGGCGAAAGACCCCGTACTCCGAGAGGCGCAGACCCCTCTCGATCGCCCGCTTGCGAAGCTTGATGCCGTGCTCTTTGGAGCCGGTGAAGTAGACCATCGCGGCGCCGTAGCTCTTGCGCGGCAGGATGCGGAGGTCGACCTCGAGACCCGACTGCAGGGCGATCCGGCCCCGGGTGTCGCCCGCCATCTCCACCCTCGCGACCTTGGGATAGGCGGTGAAGTGCTCCATGACCGGCCCGGGCCGCCGGGCGATGGCCAGCAGATCGATGTCGCCCACCGTCTCCCGGCGCCGCCGATAACTCCCCGCCACCTCCAGCCGCTGGACTTCGGCGAAACCCTCGAGGTACTCCAGCAGGGGGACGACGAGTTGGTCGGCCTCGGAAATCTTGAAGCGGCTGCGATGAAGGCGAAACTGCTCGACCCCGGCGAGGATCTTCTGCTGGCTCTTGGCGCCAAAGCCGGCGAGCTCGGCCACCCGACCCTGCTTGGCGGCCTCCTCGAGCTCGTCGACGGTCTCGACCTCGAGCTCCTTCCACAGCTTCTTGGCCTTCTTGGGACCGACACCGGGGAGCTCCATGACATCGATGAGGGTGCCCGGTATCTGGGCGGTCAGCTCTTCCAGAGCTTCCAGCTTGCCGCTCTCCACCAGCTCGACGATGTGACTCGACATGTCCTTGCCGATCCCGGGCAGCTCGGTGAGGTCGGCCTCGTCGGCCACCAGCTTGCGCATCGGGGTGGCGTAGCTGTCCACAAAGCGGGCTGCGTTGCGGTAGGCGCGTACCCGAAAGGGGTTGGCGTCCTGGATCTCGAGCAGATCGGCCATCTGGGAGAGAACGCGTGAGATCTCGAGGTTTTCCATCAGATGTCGACTCCCTTGTCGGCGAGGAGCCCGAGGAAGCCCTGCTCGTCCAGGGTCGTCACACCGAGCTTCCGGGCTTTGTCGTACTTCGATCCAGGGTCGGTGCCGGCGACGACGTAGTCGGTCTTGGCGCTCACCGATGAGGTGACCTTGGCGCCCAGGGACTCGAGGAGCTCCTTGGCCTCGCCGCGGCTGAATCGTTCGAGGCCCCCGGTGAGCACAAACTTGAGCCCCGCCAGGTCGTCGGCTTCGATCTCCTCCTCCGGCTCGATGATTTCGACCCGGCCCGCCAGCAGCTCGTCCAGGATCTTGTTGTTGCGGGGCTCCTGGAAGAAGCCCACGATCTGCTCCGCCATCTTTGGTCCGACTCCGTCGACCTCCTGCAGCTCCTCCTCACTCGCCCGGCGCAGGGCCTCCACCGAGCGGAAATGGCGAGCGATGCTCCGCGCTACGGTCGCCCCCACCTCGGGGATGCCGAGACCAAAGAGGAAGCGGTGAAGCTCGGCATGCGATGCATTCTCGATGCCCGCCACCAGGTTTTCGGCTGACTTTTGCGCAAATCCGTCGAGCTCCACGAGCTGCTCCGGTCGCAGGTCGAAGAGGTCGGGAAGATGCTCCACGAGCTTTTCTGCGACCAGCTGTCTGGCCGTCTCCTCGCCCAGCCCCTCGATGTCGAGAGCGTTGCGCGAGCCGAGATGGATCAAGCGACCGGCAAGTTGCGCCGGGCACTCGAAGCTGTTGGGGCAGACCGTAAAAGGTCCCCGCTCGATCAGCTTTGTGCCACAGGAGGGGCAGCTTGCGGGCATGCGGAATTCGGGTCCCCGCTTGCGCCCGGGCCGTGGCAGACGCTCGACCACCTGTGGGATGACATCGCCGGCGCGCTGGACTCGCACGGTGTCGCCCTCTCGGATGTCCTTGCGCGCCACCTCCTCCCGATTGTGGAGCGTCGCCCGGCTCACCGTCACCCCACCGATCTCGACCGGTCGCAGCATGGCCACCGGGGTGACCACACCGGTGCGCCCGACGCTGGCCAGGATCTTCGCCACCCGGGTGATCTCTTTGCGGGGCTCGAATTTGAAGGCGAACGCCCAGCGCGGATGGTGGGAAGTGGATCCCATCCGCTGCCGCGCCGCCAGGTCGTTGAGCTTGATGACCACTCCATCGATCTCGTAGCCGATGTCGTTCCTTCTGGCCACCAGATCGTGGTGATAGTCGACAATCTGCCCCACGCTGTCGACCAGTCGGGGCAGGTCGTTGACCCGCAGCCCCCAGTCACGGAGTGCTTGGAGGACCTCCCATTGGCTCTCCGCCTCGAAGCCGGTCGCGGCCAGAATGTCGTAGAGGTAGATATCGAGCGGGCGCGAGGCTGTGATCTGCGGATCGAGCTGACGCAGGGCGCCGGCGGCGGCATTGCGGGGGTTGGCGAACGGCTCCCGACCCTCTTCCATCAACCGTTGGTTGAGCTTCTCGAAGGCCGACTGCTGCATGATGACCTCGCCCCGCAGCGACAGAAAGGGTGGGATCGGCCGCTCCCCATCGCGTAGGCGGAGCGGGACCGCGGCGATGGTCTTGACGTTGGCGATGATGCCCTCACCACGGAGGCCGTCGCCGCGGGTAGCCGCGCGTGTCAACAGGCCATCCTCGTAGACCAACTCCACCGAGGCGCCGTCGAGCTTGGGCTCGAGCACGTAGTCGATCTCTGCCTCGGTGCCCAGGGCCTTGCGCATCCGTTCGTCGAAGCGCTCGACGGCCTCCGGTGAGGGATCGGAATCGAGGCTGAGCATGGGGGCTGCATGCTCGATGGTGGAAAAGGAGTCCAGCGGCTCACCACCGACCCGCTGCGTGGGCGAGTCCGGAGTGAGAAGGTCCGGGAAGCGCTCCTCTAGCCGCTTTAGCTCTCGAAAAAGCCCATCGTAGGCCTCATCGGAGACCTCCGGCGAGTCCTCGACATAGTAAAGATGGTCGTGATGCCGGATCTGCCGGCGCAGCTCCTCGATCCGCCTCTGTGCGTCCTTGCGCTCCAACGCTCACTCCTCCCGTTGTCGGATTCTACGTCCTGGAGCGGAGTGAGACACCTCGTCGGCCCGCAACCCGAGGGCAGGGACCGACCGAGGAACGAACCGAGTGGATTCTTGTATCGCGGTGACTACCGGCTCAAGAGCCGAGTTTCTCCCAGTCCGAGGCCGGGGCGTCTTTGGCCAACGCCAGCCCACCATCCGAGCCGACAAAAATCGGGTCTTTCACCACCCGCACCTGGCCGCCACCGACGTCTTTGAGAGCCTCCTGCATGACCTGACCCATCCCGCGTATCAGACAGCTACCGCCCGAGAGAATGACGTTGCTGCGCACCTTGGCTTGATACTCGGGCTCGACCCGTGCAACGAGGTCGATCATGGTCTCGGTCACCGGTGGCAGCAGGCTCTCACAAGCGGCTTTCATCTCTGCGGTGATGTCGAAGTCGGTCGGCTTGCCCTGGACCGGTGCCGACACCACAATCGGATTTTTCGGCTCGCCGACAAAGCTGTGTTGCTCCTTCCACTCACGGATCATGTGGCGTGAGAAGGTGGCCTCCGAATGATTGCTGGTGATGAGATCGTAGAGCTGATCGTCGATGTAATCGCCGGCCATGGTAAGCGTCCGCTGATCGTCATCGGTGGGGTAACGCCCGTTCATGACGCAGAAGTCCGATGTGCCGGCACCGATGTCAACCACCAGTGCGTGTAGCAGGGCCTCCAGACCGTAGGCGACCGCAAAGGGCTCGGAGACGATCATGAGGGAGTCGACCAGACCCTCCATGGCATTGCGGAGTTGCTGCTTGTTGACCCGCAGGGCCTCGGCCGGCACGCCCACGACCGCTCGCACTTTCAGGTTGTCGCCATCCTCATCGGTCTTGACCAGCGACAACAAGTGGGAGAGCAGCTCCTGGACCGCCTCGGCATCCCGCTCCGACCCCTCCCGGATGAGTCCCTTCTCCAGCGGCCGGCGAAGGTCCAACATCCCCCGGTTCTCGACCGCCTCGTCACCGATGAGCACTTTCTTCTTGAGTACCTTGCGGGCGACCATATCGACCGGCCAGCCGACGTAGCTGTCGATCACGTGCCGCTCTCCATTGGAGGCCGAGACGGCGCTCCTCGAGGTGCCCAGGTCGACACCAACAGTCAAAACCCGCGGCTTACCGCTTTTGCCGCCATCTTCGGTCATCGCTCAACCCCCTATTTGGTAAGCCTGATTCAGTTCTCGAGCATAAGCGTCGATGCCGCTGAAGAGTGCCTCCGCCAGCAGCTGACGGTAGCTGGGCATCGCCAGCAGCCTGGCCTCGACCTCGTTGGACAGACACGAGACCTCGGCCAGAATAGCCGGCATCTCGGTTCGTACCAACACTCCGAAGGGTGCGCTCTTGACGCCTCGGTTTCTAACCGTCGGATTCACCTTGTTCAGCGAACCATACAGCGCACCCTGAACAGCGCTGGCCAGCTCCCTGGACTCTTTCTGTCTGACATCGGCATACACACGTTCCAGAATCCCGCGGAAATCTGCCAGAGAATAACCGGACCCCTGGTTTTCGGTGGCCGCCAACTTTGTCACATACGGATCGTCTGTGGGACCCAGATAGAAGGTCTCGATCCCACGAATCTCCTGGAGCTCGATCCAGTTTACGTGGATCGAGAGGAAAATGTCCCCCTCGGCATCATTCGCCATGTCGCCCCGCTTCTTGAGCGACTTGGTCTCGTCGGTCTCCCGGGTCATGACGACGTCGTAGCCGTGGTCCTCCAGCAGCTGCCGCAGCCGGTCGGCGATGTCGAGGGTAATGACTTTCTCCGGGAGGCCGCCGGGCGCCACCGTCCCCAGGTTGCTGCCCCCGTGCCCGGGATCCAGAACAACTCGGCGCAGACTCAGGGGCATGACGGTCGGATCCAGCGGTCGGGGAGACGCGTAGGTGCTGGCGGTTTCCGCCGGCACACGAGCTTCAGCGACCACCGGCTCGGCCCGCCGAGCAGGAGCGCGGGAAACCGCCATCCGAGAATCCGCTCTGGTGCCCTCCGCCATCGGCGACAGACCATAGGAGAGGGCAAATACCGCCGTCGGCAGGGCCACATAGAAGAGAGCGCGAAGTAGCGTGATTTCCGAGCGGCTGCGATCGTTCCGCATCCCGGGCAACACACCTCGGATAGTGTCGACATTCTCGTCCACCGCCTGGCGGACAATCTGGCGCTTGAGACGGCTCAAACTGGCCATTGAAAGTCTAGTGTAGGCGGCACGCTAGCGCCCACGAATGGAAGAATTCACACGATTGCAGGTTTTGCCTCCGTTGCGGCGATCCAGTCTACTATAAGAGATCGGGAGTTACGGAGGAGACCCCATGCTCGCAAACCGCATTGCAGAGATTCAGCAGGCTCTGGATGCCGCCGATCTCGACGGCTGGTTCTTCAGCTGCTTTCAGCGCAACGACCCGGTGAGCCTCGAGCTTCTGGGACTGCCGGAGAATCAGCTGGTTACGCGACGCTGCTACTACCTGCTGCCGCGTCGAGGCGAGCCGAGAAAGCTGGTCCACGCCCTCGAGCCCGCCTTGCTCGATCACCTACCCGGAGTCGAGACCAGGTATCTCACCTGGCGGGACCACCTCCAGGCTCTCGGTGAGCTGATCGCCGGTTGCCCCCGGCTCGCGGCTCAGTACAGTCCGAACAACGAGCTGCCCGCCATCTCACGCCTGGACGCCGGCACGGCGGAGTTTCTGAGGGATCGGGGAAGCGAGCTGATCTCTTCGGCCGAGCTGGTTCAGCAGTTCGCCGCCGTCTGGACCGAAGATCAACTTGCCGGTCACCAGCGCGCGTGCCTCGGGCTGCACCAGATCGTCCATGCGGCCTTCGAAGAGGTGGGCAAGGCCCTCAGGGCCGGTAGAGAGATCGACGAGTATGCGGTTCAGAGATTTATTCTCGAGAGCTTCGAGCGTGAACGACTGTGGACCGACTCGGATCCGATCGTCGGTGTCAACGCCCACAGCGCCGATCCGCACTATCAACCCGGACCCGACCGCTCGAGCCCTATCCATCGAGACGACTTCTTGCTCATCGACCTGTGGGCCAAGGAGAAGAGACCCGCCAGCATCTATGCCGACATCACCTGGTGTGGTGTCTGCGCCCCGGCGCCGTCGGCGCGTCAGCAGGAGATTTTCAGCACCGTCAAGGCAGCCCGTGAAACCGGTCTTGGATTTATCCAGCAACGATACCCAAATGAGACGGTGCGTGGATTCGAGGTGGATGACGCAACCCGCCAGGTCATTGAGGTAGCCGGCTACGGCGAGAGCTTTATCCACCGCACCGGCCACTCTCTCGGCATCCAGGACCATGGGCACGGCGCCAATCTGGACAATCTCGAGACACACGACACCAGGCCGCTCTTCCCCATGACCGGGTTCTCCATCGAGCCCGGTATCTACCTCCCGGGTGAGTTTGGTGTCCGCAGTGAGATCAACGTGGTCTTGACTCCCGACCGCGCAGAAGTGACAGGCGCCGAGCCACAGACCGAGCTGTTGCGTCTGTTGCCGTAGCGGAACCCACCATGGCGCCCGACGAGATCCTCGACACCCATCCCGCCGACGCGGGCTGGCGCGCCGACGCCCTGGCCGGGAGTCGCCACAGCCGGCTCGCCGATCAACTTGTGCAGCCCATCGAGAGCCACGACGCCGAGCAGGCGGCGGTGATCTGTGCCCAGGTCAGTCGAACGGTGCTGGGAGATCTGGCGCCGGCGCTGATTATTCTCCCCCGCGAATGGCGCCGGCGGGTCCAGGCGCTGACCGCCTACGGCCTCACGCTCTTCGATTTCGCCAAACAGACAGGACTCGAAGGAGAGCGCCTCTCACAGATCAACCGCTGGGAGTTCGAGCTGGAGACGGCCCTGTCGGGGAAGCCCTCGGGCCAGCCGGTATTTGTACTGCTGGCCGCAGAGCAGAAGGTCCGGCCCTGGCCGGTGGAAGCGCTCGATCGCCTCGGCAACGCCGCTCGCCGTCGGATCACCAGCCGCCGGCCATCGACCGCGGCAGCCCTCGACCGGCAAGCCCTCGAGCTCGGCGGCGCGATCGTCGCCTCCCTGGTGGAAGACGGCGGTACCCCCGTGCTCGACTCGTTCGCTGCCGGGCTGTTCCGGATCCGCAGCCTCCAGGACCTCACCCACAGTCTGCGCCGCCATCAGGCTCCGCTGCCGGTCGATGAGCTGGCGGACGACTGGGATCTGGGGAGCAAAAACGACGGCGGCCAGGTGGAGCGAGCGATCGCTGGCGAGTGCGAGCGAATCCGCGCGCTGCTGGCCGATGGATCCAAGGCCGTCTCGGAAGCACCGCCGCCGATGCGTTCCGCGGCCGCCTACTTGCTGCTCGCCGGCCGTCGGCTGTTGGCCGAGATTGAAAAGCGGGGTGCGGGAATCCTGGAGAGGCCTCCGCGGCTGGGGGTGTCGTCGAGGTTGGGAATGCTGTTGAGGGCGCGATGGGGAAGGGTCTGAGCCCTACTCTTCTCCCACCAGGATTTTGGACGCCGCGCGGAAGCCTAGGCTGAGCTCTTTGCCGTCACTGCGTCGGACGACGATGGTATCGGCCGGTTCGCTGCGTGCGAGGACCTCGAGGCGGCTGCCCGGCTTGAGTCCTTCACGCTCGACCAGCTGGAGGAACTCCGGATCCTGATCCAGCACCCGCGCCACCTGGAAGGACTTCTCCACCGGACAGAGCAGCAGATTCTTCAGCTCGGGCTCGGCCACTTCACCGCCGGCCGAGGGGATGGGGTCACCGTGTGGATCGACGTCGGGAAAGCCGAGCATCTCGTCCATGCGCTCGATGATGCGGTCCGAGACCGCATGCTCCAGGAGTTCCGCCTCATCGTGGACCTCACTCCAGTCCAAACCGATGACCTTGACCAGAAAGAGCTCCGCCAGCCGGTGCCGACGCAAGACATGGACAGCCAGCTCTTGACCGGCATCGGTCAACTTGACACCGGTGTAGGGTTCGTAGGTCACCAGATTGCTGTTGGCCAGGGCCTTGACCATCGAGGTGACGGTGCCCGGGGCGACCTTCAAGGCCATGGCGATCTGCCCCATGCTCACCAACTGCTCCGGATCCTTCTGCTCCTCGAGCAGAATGCACTTCAGGTAGTCCTCTACGGTACTGGTGGGCATGATCTCTTCGAATCTGAGCTCGCGGCCTCCGCTTTCAGTAGCTCTCACCCGGAGCCAGGGTGACGACTTCGCACCTCGCACCCAGATCTTCGATCGCCTGACCGAGCTGCTCGGGCGTCCCGGTCAGCAGCGGGAAGGTCCCCCAGTGTATGGGAATGACCCTCTGGACCTCCAGGAATCTGCAAGCGCGGGCCGCCTGCATCGGGTCCATGGTGAATAGATCCCCGATCGGCAGAAAGGCCAGCTCCGGCCGGTAGAGCTCGGCGATGAGCTGCATATCCGAGAACAAAGCCGTATCGCCGGCGTGGTAAAAGGTAAACCCCTCGGTCATTCTCACCACAAAACCGCCCGCCGTGCCGCCGTAGAGGATCTGATCGCCGTCCGAAATGCCACACGAGTGATCGGCCCGTACCATCGTGACCTTCATCCCCAGGACTTCCTGACTGCCACCGATGTTCATCGCCGAAGTGTTGCCGACACCCTTGCTCTCCAACCAGTGGCAGATCTCGAAACAGCCGACGACTTTGATCGGTTTGTACTGCTGCGCCAGCGATACCGCGTCGGCGATGTGGTCGAAATGGGCATGGGTGATCAACATGGCATCCAGACGGTCGAAGGCCTTCAGCTCGTCGGGACAGGCCGGATTCCCCCCCACCCAAGGGTCGATGAGAACCACTTCGCCGCCGGGCAAATCGCAGCGCACGGTGGCATGACCGAGATAGGTGAACTTTGGACGCACTTGTGTCATGGCTACCCTCCATCTCCAAGAGCGTTATCGCTTCGCCCCCCATTCTACTCAATGAAGCGGCCGGCCTCCGTGCCGGCCGAGGTGGCGGGTGTCAACTCACCGTCAAATATAGGGCGAATGCGGCACTAACCGTCGGAGAGAGCAACCGTCACTCCAAAACGATTGCTGTGGTGACCATCCTGCTGATGCTCACCCCAGAACTCGTAGTGATACTCACCGGCCTGAGCGTTGGGGCCGTGACAGCCGAATTCCGCCGCAAAATCCTCGAAACAGTAGAGCCCATCGCCGGGCACCTGGTCCCCGTGCGTGCCGTCGTCATAGAGCTGAAATCGCCCCTGATGGTGGCCTGTTCCCCTCCCCTGACCCATGGGGCGATCGAACTCGACCCAGACGGTGTGGCCCAGCGCCGGACCGCTGCCGTCCCCTAGGTGTGCTTCGAACCGGGTCGTACTGCCGGCGCCAAACCCCGGCGACAGGGTCTGACCGTTGACCGCCTGGTCATCCACCATCACCACCGCCTCGCTCAGGACCAGATTTGGGGTCGCGGGTGTCGTCGGTGAGCCATCTCCGCCGCTGTTGCAGCCCGCTGCGAGCAAGATCAGCGGTGCCAAGGCCACAGCTGTGATCGAAAGTTTGACGACGTTATTTCTCTTCTTCATATTCTGCCTCTTTCCCGTTTCTGATTGCTTTTCGTTGCTCTGTCGCACACCCTGCTAGGCCGCACTCACCACAGTTACAGCGGTCCCGAGGACCTTTTGAAGACGAATGTCGTAGTAATCCACCGTGGCGACCTTTTCGGTACCTCCCGGTATGGTGAACAGAACGTCGTAGCGCTCGCCGGGAGCCACCAGCTGCTCGACGGTGCTGATCGGGGCGGGTAGCGGCCGCCCGTCGCTGGCGATGACCTCGAAGGGCAATCCCCCAAGACGGGCCAGGGCCGGTTGATAACCGACGTTGGTGGCACGGATCAACACCTGCTCGTCCGCGGCCGCGGTGACGGCCGTTGTCGAGTCTGTAAGAGTGGCGTCGCCATCCCGGCCGTTGATCATGAAGTAATCGGGCCGGTGGCGCACGGTTTGGGGACCACTGACGTGGGGACCGTAGTGCCAGGCGCTGTCGAAGGTGTGGAGGTGCCAGATGTACTCCTTGTCGAAGACCGGCCCGTCGGTCCACACCCGATCGGTGCTGCCGTCCGGCGGGCGAACAATGACCGTTCCGTACATTCCCATCTCAACGTGGAGAACCGTGTCGATGTGACAGTGGTACATATAGGTGCCGGCATGTGGAGCCGTGAAGGTGTAGGTGAACGGAGACCCCAAGTTCTCGTACCCCTGGACCCGACCGAAACCCACGCCGCCAGGCCCGCCGCCGCCGTGACCACCGCCGTCACCGCCGCCGCCGTGACCGCCGCCATGACCACCGCCGTGACC
>JBAUDS010000356.1:0-1624 GCA_049678185.1 Thermoanaerobaculia bacterium | reverse complement strand
CCCGAGCCGCCTGACGGCGTCTCGCGCGAGTCCCCGCCTCGGCCCCGGCGCGATCTCTTCCCTTCGTGAACTATCTCTCGAGGGGAAACGTCACGAGCCGTTAGAATGGCAACGAAAAAAATGCGAGCAGCTAAAGGAGAAACCAGAGCACTGGATCCGAAGTCCAGTGCTCTAGACCGTCGCGGTACTCCACCCAACGGCCGTCGCAGCCACTCCTCCTATCCAAAACCTCGCGTCGGGCCTTTCGACTTCGTAGCCTCGAGCGAACCTCTAGCGTTTGAAGAACTTAACTGGGAAACGGCACCAGGTGAGTGGGAAACCGGCCTCGTCTACATGAGAAATCGATACTACGATCCGGAGCTCGGGAGATTCATCTCTGCGGATCCGATGGGGTATGTGGATGGGCCGTCAACATACGGATTCTCGGGCAATTCGCCTCACAACCTCACTGATCCCCTCGGTCTCGCCGCCTTCTTCTTTGACGGAACTTGGAACTACACAAGCGCTGACGGTTCGGAGACACATGGTAGTGATGTTCCCACCAACGTGTGGAAGATGTGGAAGGCTTCGAATGAGCCGAATAGTCTGTACTTCGGCGGTATAGCCAATGAATTTGAGTATGGTGATTTCACGCGGGTCTTTGGCGGTCTGACGGGTTACACTGGCCGACGGATCTTGGGCAGGGCCTATAGGGAATTGTGGGACGCATACAACTGCGACGGTGACCAGACTATTGACATCGTAGGGTTCAGTCGAGGGGGAGCATTAGCCTTAGAGTTTGCGAACATGATCGCTTCAGTCGGGATTCCAAAGGTTGACTGCGCTACCGGTCTGTTCATGGGCGGTTTCCACAAGGTTCCCGAGATACGCTTTATCGGGTTATTTGACGTCGTTGGGTCTTTTGGTCTTCCAGGCAACCAACTGAACCTCACTTACGATCTTGAGCTGCCAACCGACCTATCAATCGGTGGCGCTTTTCATGCGGTTGCACTGAACGAGACTCGAACGGGATACCCGGTTACAGATGTTCAAGGAGCTCTCCAGGTCGGCTTCATCGGAGTTCATTCGGACATTGGAGGAGGTTATGCAGACACAGGACTGTCGAACATCTCGCTGGCCTGGATGCTGAGAAAAGCAAAATCCACCGGACTTGAGTTCAATTCGAGCCTCAACGATCTGCCCGCAAACCCGATTATGCAACCACATGACAACGACACTTGGTTATACAAGAATGGTCCCAGAGTCATGCCAGGAGGACTATCCTTCTACGATCCCTCGGCCTACCAACTGATGTTCATCTTACACGCTTCGAAGAGTCCTTTCTCCAAGTACTGGCCGCTTCCGCCAGGCTGGCCGCAACGAAAAGCGCCACCGCGCCTTCCATGGGCGCAGTTATGAATCAGAGGGCCCAATGGTTGCATCTAACAACTTGCAGTGTGAGGCTGGGACTATGGCTCCTAAAGTGAATCTGGCCCTCGGTCTTCTACTAGTAGCAGGTTTTGTCTTCGGCTGCACCCGTCGAGAGTACTCTGTGATTGCGTGGAACAAGACAGCTGAAGAAGTCCGCGACTTCACGGTCTTCTTTGATGGAAGAGGACTCCTGGGGGGGGGAGTCGTGCCTGGG
>JBAUDS010000355.1:0-1597 GCA_049678185.1 Thermoanaerobaculia bacterium | reverse complement strand
TGGCTCCCTCCCATCACTTTATGGACCCCTCAACGTCTCATTGCATCCTCGCCAACGCACCGATGTGAAGCCGGAATCTCCTTCAGTCCGGGGCGTCGAGTGCCTTGAGGCAATCTAGTCGATTCGTGAGTTATGGAACCGTTACGTGACCCATTTGGACTTCATTAGGTCCTATACTCACTGTTAGATGTCACTGAGTGATGAATTCCATCAAGTTTCGGCTCAAGAAGCGTTCGGAGAAGTGGCGGTCTCATGAAGTCAGGGCTGCGATCGACGGACACGATCTAATTGATCTGTTGAAGGAACACAGAGGTGGACCCCAATCGTCGGACAGTTTTCGGTCGTAGCTAAGGTGGAATCCGGGTTCATGATTCAAGCTGCTTTGGGCTGGGAGGAGGCGGGGCGAAGCCCCGGTCTCCGAGCAGCCCCCTCGTCAGTGTAGGCCTCCTCGGGTGTCCGGTCGTCGAGCGACGAGTGCGGTCGGCGCTCGTTGTAGAAGTCCGTCCACCAGCCGATCCCGGCCCGGGCATGGGAGCCGGTGGCAAACTCGGACAGGTAGACGCACTCGTATTTGAGCGAGCGCCATAGCCGCTCGATGAAGACGTTATCCATCCACCGGCCCTTGCCGTCCATCGAGATCTTGACGCCGGCGTTCTTGAGTACGCTCGTGAATTCGAGACTCGTGAATTGGCTGCCTTGGTCGGTGTTGAAGATCTCGGGCGCTGCGTAGCGCTCGAGAGCCTCTTCCAAGGCCTCGACACAGAAGCTCGCCTCGAGCGTGTTCGACAGGCGCCAGGACAGCACCTTGCGGCTCGACCAGTCCATCACCGCGACCAAGTAAAGAAAGCCCCGCTGAAGCGGGATGTAGGTGACGTCCGCACACCAAACGTGGTTCGGCCGCGTGATCTCCAGATCGCGCAGCAGGTAGGGATAGATCCTGTGATCCGCGTGCGGCTGAGACGTCCTGGGCCGCTGGAAGACCGCCTGCAAGCCCAAGAGCCGCATCAGCCGGCGTACTCGCTTGCGGCCCACCGTGTAGCCCTGGCGGCGCAGCCAGCGCGTCATCTGCCGTGAACCGTAGAACGGCGTCTCCAAGAATTGCTCGTCGATGAGTCGCAGCAGGCGCAGATTCAGCGGGCCTTCGCCTCTGCCCTCGTAATAAAACGAAGACCGAGCAATCGACACCAGGCGACACTGCCGCCTGATGCTGAGCCGGTCGTGCTCCGGATCGACCATCGCTACCCTTCGGCCGTGGCTCAACGACCGAAGGCCTTGGACAAAAAATCACGTTCGATGACGAGCTCGCCCACCTTCGCTCGCAGCTCCTTGATCTCGGCCTCGCGGGAGGCCTCATGGCTCTCTTGCTTGCCAGAAAAGCCCGACAACACCTGCTCCCGGGCTTTCCGCTTCCAGTTCGCGATCAGGTTTGGATGGACATCGTACCGAGCTGCCAGCTCGGCCATCGTCGAGTCCTCGCGAAGCGCTTCCAAGGCAACCTTCGCCTTCAGCTCAGCTGGGTAACTCCGTCTCTTCCGTGGCATTCCAGACTCCTTCTCCTTGGTCTGGATCCCACCTTACCAAGCTGTCCGAAATCCGG
>JBAUDS010000354.1:0-2116 GCA_049678185.1 Thermoanaerobaculia bacterium | reverse complement strand
GAGACCGGCTTCGCCCGCCAGGGGTGGGCGCCGGTCGAGTATTGGGTCTCCTGGCGGGCCGACACCGGTGATGGGGTCAAGAGCGGCCCGGCGACGCTCAGCGACGCCGCGGCCCTCCTCGAAGCCGGGGCGATCGCTGCCGATATCCGCCGTCTCCATAACGAGGAGAACGTGCCATGGCGACACTTTGGCATCCTGCTGCGGGGCACCGGCAAGCTCGAAACCTACCTCGGTGCCCTCCGCGACGCCGGGGTCCCCTTTCTGGTCGGTCGCGACAAGCAGTACTACCGCAAGCGCGAGATCATCGAGGCCGCCGCTCTGGTACGAGCCGTTCTCAACCCGACCGATCACCTGGCGCTACTGACCTTCCTGCGCTCGGCCGTGGTGGGTGTTCCCGATGCCGCCCTGATTCCCCTCTGGTCGCGACAGTTTCCCGACCTCGTCACCGGATTGACGGGCACTACCGGCGACGAGCTAGAGCCTATGCGTCGAGTCATCACCGAGGCGGCCGCCGATCTGCCCAGCGGGATTCCCGGTCTGGAGCGGATCGAGGGCTGGGAGGTCAGTCTCGAGGCGGCAATGGTCCATCTGGCTCGGCTGCGCCGCTCGTTTGCGGAGGATCCACCCGATCACTTCATCGAGCGGTTGAGACAGCTGTTGCTGCTCGAAGCCACCGAGGCGGCCCGTTACCTGGGCCCCTATCGTCTCGCCAACCTGGAACGGTTCTTCCGTAACCTGGAGAGTACGCTGGAGGAGTGTGGTGGCGACTACCAGGCCATCCAACGGACCCTACGACGCAGCGTGCAGGAAGCGGTGGAGGCCGAGGAGGCACTGCCCAAGGAGGCCGCCGAGGAGGCCGTGCAGGTGGTGACCATCCACTCGGCCAAGGGCCTGGAGTTCCCACATGTCTACCTGGTCCAGCTCCACGCAGAGCCGGGAAGCGACGACCGCAAGTCGATCGACATAGACGAGCGCCTGCACCCCGGCGAGCCCCTGGAGTACACGCTCTTTGGCAGCCCCACACCCGGGTTCTTCCGGGTCATCGAGCAGCGGCAGCGGGTAGCCGCGGCCGAGCGGGTCCGCACCCTCTACGTCGCCATGACCCGCGCCAAGAAACGGTTGGTATTGGTCGGTAACTGGCCGGAGATCCCCAAGGTCGTCGACCCCCTCGCCGCCAAGACCTATCTCGAGCTGCTGGCCTCTCGCCCCGATCTCCCAAGTTCACTCGACGAGCTACGCGATCGCTGTGTCGACGGATCGACGTATGTCGACGCGCACGAGACTCGCTGGAAGTTCCCCGGCTATCTCCCGAGCGAGAAACCGACGACCGGGCAAGCCGCCAGCCCGTCGTGGCTGCCCACGGCCCAGGAGGTGGAGACGGCCTCCTCGACGCTCGTCCAACGGCGCGACGAGGCCACGCTGCGCATGGCACGCCCTTTGAGCCGGGCGGCCTCCGAGGAGGCGGCCGAGCGCTTGCAGGAGCTGCTGGCGGAGGAGCAGGAAGAGGTGGCCGGCGGTGACGGCGACCGCGAGATCGCGATGGCGGTCGGCACCGCTGTCCATCGGCTGTTCGAGACCTGGGACGTCGAGGGTCAGCCGGCAGAGGAAGTTGCTCGGGGACGAGAGAGCATCCGTCGGCAGCTCGAAGCGCGTCTCGGCGGCGACAAACTCGAATCGGCTCTGGATCGGGCCGACGAGATCCTCGCACGGCTCGAGTCCGGCTCCCTGCTCGAGCGTTTTGTCGAGCTCGGCCCATCGATCCTCGGTCGGGAGGTCCCGGTGTTATTGCCACCCGAGACCGACGACCAGGCTCTGGGGTTTATCTCCGGGACCATCGACCTCCTCTACCGAGATCCCGAGACCGGCCATCCGGTCATCGTCGACTACAAGACCGATCTGGTGGAGACCGACGAGGACTTGGCGGCACGGGCCCAGGTCTATGCCGCCCAGGAGAAGGTCTACGCCAGGGCGATCCAACAGGCCCTCGACCTCTCCGCCCCACCCCGCACCCAGCTATGGTTTTTGTGGACCGACCGGCTGTGGGAAGGGTGAGAGATCGTCATCGGTGGCTGTCGATATTCCCTCGCGCTTCCTGGCAAAATGGGACACAATCGCC
>JBAUDS010000353.1:0-1592 GCA_049678185.1 Thermoanaerobaculia bacterium | reverse complement strand
GTTTCGGTGAGCACCGCGTCGTCGAAATCGACGAGGTAAAGGACGCTTTTATTATCCTCAGGTGTGACGGCCGAGTAGTACAAGCGGTTGTTGGCCGCGTCGAAGGCGTTACCGTTGGGCTGGTTCTGATCGGTCGGGGTGGGTGTGGTGTCGAAGACGGAGGTTGCCGTCCCTCCGGCTAGATCGATCAAGAAGGCGTCGCCGTTGTTCACGCCGCGTTCCGTGCCGAACACCAGGGCCTCCCTGGGGTCGCAGACCGAAAGATCGATAACCACGGCGTGGGCGGCGAAGGTGACGCAGTCACACCCGTTCGGCGGTGAAACATCCTCGAACGTGACACTCTGGGCCCACGCGTCCGGGGGATCCGGGTACCACTTGTAAGGGAACTGCCCGGGGATCGGGTTGCCCTTCTTGGTTTGGGGTATGTCCCCTTCACCGCAGCCCAGGGCGAGATGGAGCTCGAGGATCCGCCAGTCATTGGTGGTCTCATAGGTCACATCCCAAAGCCCACCCCCTTCGTGGACGAGCGAGACCTCACCGACATTCACGCCTGAATTGGGATTGCCACCGCCCGCAATCAGGTCAGTGCTACATAGACTCTGGCTCAGTTTGATCTCGTCGATCCCTTCGTTTTGAAGGTGTCCGTTGCAGGTGTCGATGACCAGGGACTTGATCGCCGTTGAAGACTTGAAACCGACAAATTGTCGGGTGTTGGTGCCGGTTAGGCCATCGATGTCCTCGGCCGAGATCTGGGCGCCATCCGAGTCCGACAGCGTCACTACCTCATCGGCGCAGAAGTTGGTCAATAGTCGGAAACCGACGGCGTGGACCGGCTCGTCAAAAACAACAAGGTAGTCATCCTCGCCGTTGCCGACGATGGTGTTCCCATCCATCACGTTGGGATCGGTGTTCGCCGGGGCACGCTCCACGAGGTCGTCGAAGATGCAGATTCCTCTGGATGTATTGCCCGGTGCGGTTAGGTCTTGGGTAAGGGTGAGACTGTTGGTGTCAAATAGGATGACTACCTCGTCCCCGCTACCAGTGTTGGGCGCGCCACCACAGGAGGTGGCGGGAAATGCTGTGTCCGAGTCCGGAATCGGTACGAGTGTGGCTCCGGAAGCAGAGACAAAGTCAATTTGGTTGTCGAATACGGTCACCTGAGCCATCAAATCGGACTGGCTGGTCTGTCCGAACATGGCAAGTGTTACAACAGTGGCGGCGATCACTACGATAGGTTTTCTTTTCATGGGAATCTCCTCCGTCATGGTCAATTCGCGGGCTTGTCCCAGCCCTTTACATCCAAAAGAGCGACAAAGGCCTAGAGGCCTAGTCTAAAAACAGACTCAGAGGTCTTCAATCGCGCAAATTAAGGGAATTCGTCATGCAGATGCGTGAATATTCAGGACTTGCTATATGAAGTGGCGTCCCACAGAAGGATGAGAGTCGAGATTCGACTCTCATCGGCAGACAGGTCGGCGGCCGACCTGGGGCGGTCTCAGAGCAGCCGTTCGCGGAAGGCCCTGGCCACGGCCTCGGCCTGGCTGTGGGCGTCCAGCTTTTCGAGGATCCTCTGGATGTGGCTGCGGACGGTG
>JBAUDS010000352.1:0-5847 GCA_049678185.1 Thermoanaerobaculia bacterium | reverse complement strand
CTCGACCAGGCCCTGGCACCGACCGTGCTCAACGACGGGAAGGAGTACCCCTACGGCTTTGGCTGGAGGCTGGGCGAGGACGACGTCCTGGGTCCCCGACTTTCCCATTCCGGAGGGTGGGTCGGGTTCAGCACCCGCTTCGTCAGGTATCCAGAGCGAAATTTCAGCGTCATTCTGTTGTCGAACCTCTACAACTTCGACGGGTCCGGCTACGCCCGCCGTATCACCGATCTCTACTTCCCACCCCCGCCGCAGGTCGTCGTCAACGCCCGCGTCGTGGACGGCAGCGGCGCGCCATCGGTCGAGACCTCCGTGCGAATCGAGAAGGGCCGCATCACCGCCGTGGGCGATTTCGAGCCGGCCGACGGCGACAATGTCATCGACGCCCAGGGCCTGGTGCTCGCCCCCGGCTTTATCGACACCCACAGTCACGCCGACTCGGACATCTTCGACTTTCCCGATGCCGAGGCAGCGGTGAGCCAGGGCGTCACCACCGTCATCGTCGGTGTCGACGGCGACTCACAGGTTCCGCTGGCGGGCTTTTTCGAACGGCTGGAGCAGAGCCCGGCCGCGGTCAACCTGGCCTCCTTTGTCGGTCACGGGACACTGCGCGAGGAGGTCATGGGGGAAGACTTTGAGCGTGCCGCAGCGGACGAAGAGATTGCAGCTATGGGTGAGCTGCTGAGGGCAGAGATGGAGGCCGGAGCGCTTGGCCTCTCCACCGGCCTCGAATACGACCCCGGGATCTACTCGACCACCGAAGAGGTGGTTGCTCTCGCCCGCGAGGCCGCTGCCCTGGGCGGGCTCTACACCAGCCACATCCGGAGCGAGGACCGCCATTTCTGGCAGGCGGTGAACGAGATCGTCACTATCGGGCGTGAAGCCAAGATCCCGGTCAACATCACCCACATCAAGCTGGCGATGCAGAGCTCGCTCGGTCAGGCCGAGCGACTGATCGAGATCCTCGATGCCGCCCGTGCCTCGGGGGTCGAGATCACCGCCGACATCTACCCCTATACCTTCTGGCAGTCGACTCTGACGGTGCTCTTCCCGGAGCGGAATTTCGAAGATCGAGAGGAAGCCCTCTTTGCCCTCACCGAGATCTCCCTTCCCGAGGAGATGACGATCACGGCCTACAAGCCCGACCCCGCGGTCGAGGGCATGACCCTGGCCGAAATCGCGCAGCGCCGTCAGACTGATGCGGTGACCACCCTCGTCGACCTCATCCGCGCGAGCGAGGCGATGAATGCCGACTCGCCTCAAGACAAAGACATCGAGAGCGTCCTTGCCGTGAGCATGGACGAAGCGGACATCGAGCGCCTGCTGCTTTGGCCGCACACCGACATCGGCACCGATGGCGAGCTTTGGGGTCCCCATCCCCGGGGTTATGGCACCTTTACTCGAATTCTGGGCCGCCACGTGCGAGAGCTTGGGCTCCTGAGCCTCGAGGCGGCGATACACAAGATGACCGGGCAACCCGCCGCCCGGCTGGGCTTGGCGGATCGCGGGCTGATCCGCCCGGGGATGGCCGCCGATCTCGTGCTTTTCGATCCGGCGACGGTGCTCGACCGGGCCACGACCGAAGAGCCCCATGCCCTTTCCACCGGGATCGAGAGGGTCTGGGTCAACGGCGCCCTGGTATTTGCCGAGGGTCAGGTTACCGACAGAAGATCGGGACAGATCCTCCGTCGTCGCTAGCTGTTGGCCGTATTGCAGGAACGGGGGCCCGATTATCGTCGCTCGAGATCCTCGGGCCAGTTGACGACCAAGTTGAGCACCGTGTCGGCTTGTTGCTGCAGGTTGGTCCAAAGCAGAATGCGCTCGCCGTCGGGAGCCAGCGCGAAGTTGGGTCCGTCGGGTCTTGGAGGGTGAATGCGAAAAAGCGGCTGGGTTTGACCGACATTGAGTGTATCCACACCCGGCTCGACCCTGACGGCCACTAGCTGTCCGTTGGTCTGGGAATAGAGCACCTCCCGCCCGTCGGCGCGCCATTGAGGAAAAAGGCCCCCATCGCTCGAAACCTGCCATTTGCGCCCCGGCTCGGGGAACGGCGTCACATACACTTCGTATCGACCCGACTCGTTGGAGGAGTAGGCGACCCAACGGCCATCGGGCGAAAAGCTGCCACATCGCTCGTCGGCCTCTGATTGCCGGAAGATTGCCGGCTCTCCCCCTTCCTCCAGCGACCATGACCACAGATCCCGGTTGGTGCCCTTGGTACTCGAAAAGAACAGAGCCGACTGTCCATCGGGAGAGACGCTGCACAGGATTTTGTCCTGCTCCGACTCGTACAAGAGCTCCTTTTCACCGACACCACCCACCGCCTGGCGATGGATTGCAAAACTCGCGCCTCGACGTGTGCCGAGAATCAGATCCTCGCTATTGGGCGCCCAGGCCAACCCGATGTCGCTAGGAGTATCGAAGGTAAACCGGGTCCGCAGGCCGGTCTCCACTTCGGTCAGCCAAATGTCTCCCAGACCCCCTGAGTCGAAGATCACACTCGCCACCTGCTGGCCATCCGGCGACAGAGTGATAGGACCAAAGATCGCCTTCTCCCCCAGAGTCCCCAGGCTCGCCCCCTGACGATCACGCCATTCGAGAGTCACCCCAGGATCCAGACCCCCGGCCTGGTAGGTGAGCAATCCCGGCTCGGAGGCGGAAAAGATCGCCAGGGCGGCACCGGTAACGGTCAGTATCTTCTCGGCCAGCGGCGCAGCTTCTCCGCTGAGCTCGAGCCGGTCCGGGTCGAATGGCTGCGCCATCAGCGTGTCGCCGCGTGTAAACAAAAGCCGGTCGCTGGCGTACTCCGCCTGCGTGGACGAAGCCACCAGCTCTCGACTCGAGCCGTCGTCGAGCGAGCCAACCATCACGGCACTCTCGCTGTCGGAGTCACCCCGCGCCTGATAGAGAAAGTGCCGACCGTCGGGCAGAAAGCGCGGGTGGCGGTGAGAGTTATGGCGTCCAACGGTGATACTGGTGACGGCAGTCGGCTCGCCACCATCCATCGAGACCTGGTGGATCGGAGTATCCGACCGCGGTGAGAAGAGAATCACGCCGTCTCGGCTCCAGGATCCTCCCTTGCCGTTCTCGGCTTCGCACACTGTGATCGGTGGTCCGCCTGCGGTGTCGATCTTCTTCAGGGTCTGGTCGACGTCGGTGAAAAAGCCGACCCACCGCGAATCGGGCGACCAGAACGGGTAGGCGGCCGACTCGGTCCCGGGAAGAGCCTGTGCCCGATCGGCGTCGAGGGCCTGGACATAAAGACGCACCACACCGCTGTCTTCCTGAGCGGAGAACGCAAGCTTCGAGCCGTCAGGCGAGACCACCGCCGGACCTGGATTCCAGCCGGCCAGATAGAAAGATGTGTTCTCCGGCGGCAGAATGGCGGCCTTGAGGACGGCGTTTGCCGCCGGTGACTCGGCATTCATCATCCACAGGGCCACCACCAGACCGGCAGTGGCGAGTCCGAAGAGCGCCCAGGGCAAAGCCCGACTCCAGTTGACGCTCGAGCCGGCGTCCCTGGGCTGAGCCGGCCTAGCGGACGTGGCCGGCTCGCTCGCCAGCTCCTGTAGCAGAACCCGCGCATCACCGATCGATTGCAGGCGCTGCTTCGGCTCCTTGCGCAGGCAGCGCTCGATCAGCTCGACGATTCCCGCTGGCACCTCATCGCCCAGACGGCCCAGATCCGGCTCGTCCTTGAGCACCGCCGCCAGCACGTGTGAGACGGATTTACCTTCGAACTGTCTGCGGCCGGTGAGCATCTCGGCCAGCAGAAGACCAAACGCCCAGATATCCGAGCGCCGGTCCGCGACCTCGCCCGCCGCCTGCTCGGGCGACATGTAGGCGGCAGTACCCAGCAGAACCCCGACCTGGGTCATCTGGGCGGTCAGAGTTGGAGACATGGACAGATCGGCGTTGCTATCGCTTTCGGGTTGCAACGCTTTCGCCAGACCAAAGTCCAGCACCTTGATTAGCCCGTCCGGAGCGACCATGACATTGGCAGGCTTCAAATCCCGATGGATGATTCCCCGTTCGTGAGCCGCCTCCATAGCCTCGGCGATCTGCAGCGCAAGCGGCAGTGCTTGGTCGAGCGGCAGGGGTCCCCGGGCGAGCCGCTGCGCCAAGTCCTCCCCCTCCGCCAGTTCCATAACCAGAAAATGGACGGTTGCACCTTCTCTGAAGCGGCCGGCCTCTGTGCCGGCCGTCTCCGCTGATTCGCCGGCCGTCTCCGCCGCTTCGCCGGCCATCTCCGCCGCTTCGAGGGAATAGATTCCGGCGATGTGTGGGTGATTCAGAGCCGCCAGCACTTTGGCCTCACGCTCGAACCGGGCCAACCGCTCCGGGTTGGTGGCCACCGCCTCGGGAAGCACTTTGATCGCCACGGCCCGTCCCAGCTTGGTGTCTTCGGCGCGGTAGACCTCCCCCATGCCGCCCGCACCCAGCTTGGCGGTGACATGGAAGTGGGAAAGGGTCTTACCGATCATAGAGATTCAGCCGCGAACAGCCGAGTTTCTCGACTCCGGGGGAGTAGGGTGATTCTACTGCAACCTTCGGTCAGAACGACCGCAGGATTGGGTCAGGTGCGCTTGCGACGCCAACGGCCCTTCGACTTTCGCAGCTCGGGAATCTCCACACCGGCCTTGCGCAGCTTGGCGTAGAGGGTCGACCGCGAGATACCCAGGATCTCCGCTGTCTGGCGCAGGTTGGATTCGGTCATCTCCAACACCTTGCGGATGTGCTCGGTTTCCACCTCGGCGAGGCTGGGCATCCGCCGTGGGCTCGAGCGTGAGGTGGCCTTGAGGTTCTTGGGCAGATGAGACGGTGAGATCTCCCGATGCCGGGCCAGGATCATGGCTCGCTCCACGACGTTGCGGAGCTCCCGCACATTGCCCGGCCAGTCGTAGCGGAGTAGCAGCCTCTGGGCCTCGGCCGAGATGGTTTCGCTTTGGCGACCGAAGTAGAGATTGAGCGTCTTGACGAAATGGAGAGCCAGCTGAGCGATGTCCTCACCCCGCTCCCGTAACGCTGGGAGAGGAATCTGGAAGACGTTGAGCCGGTAGAAGAGGTCTTCGCGAAAGCTTCCCTCCTTGACACCCAGCTCCAGGTCCACGTGGGTGGCGGCCAGGAACCGGACATCGACCGAGATCTCCTTGATCCCTCCGACCCGTCGGAAGTAGCGATCCTCGATCGCCTTGACCAGCTTGCTCTGCGCCGACAGCTGGAGCTCGCCGATCTCGTCGAAGAACACCGTCCCACCGTGGCCGATCTCGAGCAGCCCCGGCTTCTGCTCCGCAGCGCCGGTAAAGGCCCCTTTCTCGTGGCCAAAGATCTCGGACTCCACCAGATCGTGGGGCAGAGTCGCACAGTTGACATCGACAAAAGAGGCCGAGGCACGGTTCGAAAGACGATGGATGGCCCGCGCCACCAGCCCCTTGCCCGTCCCCGTCTCGCCCAGCAGCACCACTGAGGCGTCGGTCTCGGCGACGCTGGCGGTCAGGTCCCGCACCCGCTGAATCGAACGGCTGGTGCCGATGAGCTCGGGTATCTCGGTGGTTTCGCCCGACAGCCGGGACTCGACCGCCTCTTGGTAGACGAGTGCCCGTCTTTCGGTCCGATGACGCTGGAGAGCCCGATCGACACACTCCAGAAAATCCTCTCTAGTCAGGTTCTCGGTGAGGAAATTGTCGGCGCCTCTCCGCATGGCTTCGACAACCATGGGTGCATCGGCCTGGCTACCGCTCACCAGGATCGCGGCGAGTTGATCCAGCTCCTTGAGATCGGGCAGCAGGTCGAGTCCGCTGCCATCGGGAAGATCGAGGTCGAGGAGAATGACCTCGGGACTCCGCT
>JBAUDS010000351.1:0-6180 GCA_049678185.1 Thermoanaerobaculia bacterium | reverse complement strand
ATGCAGGACATCGTGCGAAGGAGCGCCGAGGTGGCCCGTGACCGCTATCCAACTCTGATTCTGGGTGAGACGGGAAGCGGCAAGGACGTGGTCGCTAGGCTCATCCATCATCTGTCCACAGCACGTGGGCGCTTCGTCGCGATCAATTGCGCGGCGCTTCCGGAGCATTTGATCGAGTCCGAGCTCTTCGGCTACGATCGCGGCGCCTTCACCGGAGCCTCCGACCGGCGAGCCGGGCTCTTCGCTGCGGCGGACGGCGGGACCCTGATGCTGGATGAAGTCTCAGAGATTCCACTTCAGCATCAGGCCAAGATTCTGCGCGTTCTGCAAGACGGCCTGGTTCGCCGGGTCGGAAGCTCGAAATACGAGGCGGTCGATGCGCGCATCATCGCCACCAGCAACCGAGACCTGGAAGAGTCCCTCACCGAGGGTCGCCTGCGACGCGACCTCTACTATCGCCTCGCGGTCCACGAGATCCGCGTACCTTCACTCAGAGATCATCTGGAGGACATCCCCGAGCTTGTGGCCGCCCTCCTCGACCGCTGGCACAGGGTGAACCCCAACCTGCCGATGCCCGTCATCGACAATGGTGCGGTGGAAAAGCTGTCGGACTACACGTGGCCGGGAAACGTGCGCCAGCTCGAGCACACCGTCTACCGTCTTGCCTCCCGCTTCTCCGGCCGACGGATCACCAGCGCCTCGATCGAAGCCATGGTCGATTCACCCTCGCCAGGCATTGGGCAAGCCGAGCTACAGACACTCTCGAGGACACGCCTCGACGACGTGGAGCGCGACGCCGTGGTGCGGGCCCTCGCTGCGACGGGGAGTAATAAGACAGCGGCGGCACGCCTTCTAGGCGTGAGCCGCAAAACGCTTTACAACAAGATTCGCCGTTACGGCATCTGAGTTTCCCGAGGCGAGCGAGGCTTGGCTTGGGAGAGGCGGCTTGGATCCGCGCCTTACGTCGAGGAATTGGATGAGTTTGCTCTTGTCAGATGGGGACAGGGTGTGCATTGTTGGCGGTGGTCCTGCAGGGAGCTTTGCAGCTCTTCACCTGCTGCATCTGATGGATCAGCAGGGGCCGCGTGTGGAGGTGCTGATCTTCGAGCCCCGCGATTTTCGCCTTCCTGGACCGGCTGGCTGCAACCGCTGCGCTGGGATCTTGTCCTCTCGCCTACTGACTGGGCTGTCAACCCTGGGCCTGTCTCTACCCGATGAGATTATCCAGACAGATGTGCGAGCCTATGCACTTCACTTGGATGGGGATGAGCTGCGGATTGAGCAGCCCGATCCGGAGCGGCGCATTGTAAGCATCTATCGTGGTGGGGGGCCACGTCTAGCGCTGGGCGAGCCAACTGCTAGCTTTGATGGTTATCTTTTGTCAGAAGCGACTGCTCGTGGAGCACGACACATCCGCGCTCGGGTTCGATCGGTCACATGGGAAGACCGGCCGGTCGTTCACACCGCTCGGGAGCAGTTCCCTGCCGACCTGCTGGTGCTAGCCACGGGAGTTAACAGCCGAGTGCCCCTCCACCCGACCTTTCGGTATCGTCCCCCAAAGACCTCTATCATGGCTCAGGATGAGATCATCGCCCCTCCCGATTGGCCCACAGATCAGGTGGGCACGTTTTTCAGGCAGCCGCCCGGTCTGGTCTTTGGCGCCCTGATCCCCAAAGGGCGCTACTTGAACATCTCCCTCCTGGGGCGAGATCTATCCCCGGATGCCGTCAACGACTTTATCGATGCTCAAGGAATCAATCCGAGACTCGTGTCGCCTCTACGCAGCCTGTGCGGGTGCACACCGCGGATCGCCGTGCGCCCGGCAAAGGGCTACTTTGGCAACCGCTGGGTGGCCGTCGGCGATGCAGCCGTTACACGGTTGTATAAAGACGGGCTCGGCTCGGCATTTGCCTTGACCAAACACGCCATGCAGGCTGCAATACATGTTGGGATCTCGCGTCACGCTTTCCGCAAGGCCTATGCGCCTCATTGCCGTCAAGTCGCCGTCGACAACAACTACGGTCGCTTGCTCTTTGGCCTCTGGTCGATCACCCTCCGTGTGCCGCGCTTGCTGCGAGGCTGGAAACGTGCCATACAGGTGGAAAGTGAATGGCCTCCGGAGCGACGGGTACATGCGCGGATGCTGTGGGGAATGTTCACGGGCGACGAACCCTACCGCGACTTGTTTCGCCTTTCGATGAGTCCAGGCTCACTAGCCACCTTGTGGCGAAACGGTCGAGACAGGCGATGAGAAATGATCGATGATGGAGAAGATTGGCTCCAATCGTGACAGTCGCCACGTCGTGATCCTGGGGGGAGGGCCGGCAGGAACAGCCTGCGCCCTTGCTTTATGCCGCCTGGCCCCGCAGATGGGAAAGCGAGTACGGATCACCCTGCTCGAAAGCAAGAAGTTCGCGCATGAGGGTCACTACAACCAGTGCGTGGGTGTCCTTTCGCCGCCATTGCCTCGATTGCTGGATGAAGAACTGGGGGTCCCTTTCCCCCACCACCTCGTACGCGCGGAGATCACCGGCTACACCTTGCATAGCGCCGGAGCGGGCATTTCGCTGGAGGACGAAGAGGAACCGTCGATCGCTCTACGCCGGGTCCTCTATGACGCCTATATGTTGGACGTTGCCAGGGAGCGAGGGGTGACGGTGTTGCCAGCGCGGGCTATCGACTTGGAGTTTCGCGCTTCCAGCGTGGTGGTCTATACGGAAAGCGCGCCAGTAGAAGGCGACGTCGTCGTGGGGGCTTTCGGTCTGGACGAGGGCAGCGCATCCTTGTTTGCCCGCCTCACCCCCTATCGTCCTCCCCCGGCACTGAGCTCGGTGGTGACCAAATATCACCCTGGCGATGAAGCCATGGACACATTTGGCACTCATATTCACGCCTTCCTTCCCCGCCACCCGCGAATCGAGTTTGGTGGGGTGACCCCTAAGGGTAACCATCTCACCATCAACATCGCCGGACGAGCTGTTGACGCCTCGCTCATGGAGGTTTTCCTGGCCCAGTCGGATGTCCGAGCTGTGTTGCCCAACTTCGAGCTTGCAGGGACATATGATCCCGACGACCTACGCTTCTTCAAGGGACGCTTTCCCTACTCCCGGGCACGTCACTACTACGGGAACCGCTACGTCATGGTGGGTGACGCGGCCGGTCTGGTACGTTCATTCAAGGGTAAGGGGGTAACCTCGGCAGTGTTGACCGGTCTTCGCGCCGCCAAGACCATTCTCCAAGCTGGCGTCTCGAAGGCGGCGTTTCATGACCACTATCGACCGGCCAATGAAGATCTCACGAGTGATCTGCCATATGGGCGGTTGATGCGTGTTCTCACGATCCTGCTTGCCCGCTACGGTGTGATGGATGCGGTGCTGCGTGGTGCAACTACCGAGCCGGCACTGCAGGCGGCGCTTCTTGGCGCTGTCTCTGGTCATACCCCTTACCGCCAGGTGCTTACCGGAGCGCTCTCCCCCTCGCCGGTGTCAGCTGTCTTAGGCGCCATGCTAAGACGCAGATCTCAGGATCGCGTGATGCGCAGTGATGGCTCTGAAGAGTCCCCCGGGCAAGATTGAAGACAACCGATCACGAGTCTTCCATCAAGGCGCATAGACATACATGCTTCTACCGCGCTTCGACGGTGACCGACAAGGCTATCTCCTCGGCCTCTCGCAGCACGGTGGCGGTGACCGTCTGGCCCGGCTCGAGGGTCTTGAGGATGTCGGAGTAGACCCGCAGGTCGGCGACTTCCTGGTCTTCGATGCGGATGAGGATGTCACCACCCTGGAGTCCGGCGCGCTCGGCCGGTGAGCCCGGCGCCACCGACTCGATCCGCACCCCCGGCCCCTGGAAGGCGAAGTCGGGGATGGTGCCAAAGCGGACCCGACGGCCGCTGGAGGGTCCCCGGGGCCCCGTCGCGGTACCCTTTTCGCGATCGGTCCCCGTGATCGTGACCGTCAGCGGCTCCTCGCGCCCGCTCATATAGGTAACCCCCTCCTTGACAAAGGTCGCCACCTTGACCAGCCCCGCGGTGTCGACCTTGTCGGCGGTGTCACCGGGCCGGTGATAGTCGGCGTGGGCCGAGGTAAAGATCTGCACCCCCGGGATCCCGGCCTCGATAAAGCTCATCTGGTCCGAGGCCTCGGCAGATTCGGGGACGTTGCGGCTCTTGACCCCGGTGACAAAGCTCGAGCCGCGGAAGATGTGCTGCCACTCGTCGGCGGTGCCGGTGCCCAGCACCGAGACCTGGCCGTCGAACAGACGTCCGACGGTGTCGAGGTTGATCACCCCGCGCACTCCCTCGAGCGGGAACGGGCTCGGCGACTCGACAAAGTGCTTAGAGCCGGCGCGGCCCGCCTCCTCGCCGGAGAAGGCGACAAAGACCAGATTGCGCTGCGGGGGGTCGCCGGCGGCGAGATTCCGCGCCAGCTCGAGCATCACCGCCACGCCGCTGGCGTTGTCGTCGGCGCCGGGGTGGACCTGACCCTCGTCCCCCTGATGGACATCGGGCCAGCCATGGCCCAGATGGTCGCAGTGGGCGCTGACGATGACCGACTGCTCGGCCCACTCGCTCTTCGAGCCGGGTAGGTAGCCAATGACATTGACGGTTTCGACCGGTGGGCCCTCGGGTCCCGGGGCAATGGTGAAGCCCTGGAGGTAGGTGCCCCCTTCTCCACCGGGCTCCAGCCCGATCTCCTCGAACTGGCCGGCGATGTAGTCGGCGGCGGCCTGGAGACCCGCCGAGCCCACACCCCGCCCCGCGAGCTCGGCGGAGGCCAGATAGGCGACATGCTCACCCAGCTTCTTCTCGGAGAAGACCGGTGGCAGCTCGGCCAGGGCCTGGCGCGGCTCGAGCGGTATGGCCGCCAGCCCCGTCATCCGCTCGTTCTCGGGACGCAGATCCACCACCAGCGGCGACTCGCTCGATGACCACTGCCCCTTGACCACGTTGGTGGGCTCGTCGCCCTCGAAGGCCAGATAGGAGTACTTGCCGTAGTGCGGGAGCTTGCGCCCCATACCCGGGAAGGCCGCCCCGGGCTCCACCACCAGCCAACCGATGGCCAGCTCGTCGACCATCGGGTGGCGCCGTACCGCCACCAGCGAGTGATCGGCCAGCGGCACGGTCTCGGCGCCAAGACGCAACTCCTCGCCGTCGATTGCGACCCCGATGGCGGCGTCGTCGGCAAAGAGCTGGGCAGCGAACTTGTTGGCACGACCCAGCAGCCAGACCGAGCGGTCCGCCGGTAGCAGCTTCAACTTGTCGTCGGTGATCACCTCGATCGCGTGGCTGTCGCTCTGCCAGCCCTCCATCAGGATCCGATACTGCTCGAGGGCTTCGGCACCGGCCGCTGCCGGCAGCACCGCCAGGATCTCCTGAGCGCCAAAGATCTGACCGATCGAAGACGGGGTCTCGCGTGGATCGAGCAGCCGGAAGAGATCGAACTGGGGGTCGACCTGGAGAGACAGCGGACGCTCGGCTGTGGTGATCGCAAACCCGGTCTCCCCGCCCTCGAGTCGCACCACCGATCTCTCCGCCCCACTCTCGGTTTGGACCGCGATCGGGACGTCGACCACCAGGGGCTCACCCTTCTGGGTCTGGGCAAGGGTCCCGGTAACCACGAAGCCATCGCCGGTCTCGCCGACCTCCTCCACCCGCACCTCGAGGGCGGCCGCCCCCGCGCGCTCCACCCACTGCTCGAAGAACCAGCCGAGCTCCTCACCCGAGGTCGACTCCAAGACCTGCTGCACGTCGGCAAACGAGGCCCGCTTGCCCTTGAACCCACGGTAGAAGCGCGCCAGTGATTGCTCGAACACCTCGTCGCCCAGCAGCCGGCGCAGCATGTGGAAGCCCATCATCGTCTTGCCATAGCCCACCGCCTCGGTGGCGGCGCTGTGGCGCGAGCGAAACTCGGAGAGCGGGAAGTCCCGGCCCTCCTTGACGTAGTCGCGGTACTTCTGCAGGCTCGAGCGGCGGTACTCCTCGGCCTGGCCCCGCTGCTCCTTGATCAGGTGATCGGCCAGGTAGGCGGTCAGACCCTCGCACCAATTGCCGCTCTGATAGTCGACAAAGACCGAGTTGCCCCACCAGTTGTGCAGGATCTCGTGCGGGTAGGAGGAGTGGAGGATGAAGGGGAAACGGATGACCCGGGGACCCAGCAGCGTAAAGGACGGCATGCCGTA
>JBAUDS010000350.1:0-2094 GCA_049678185.1 Thermoanaerobaculia bacterium | reverse complement strand
TGGTCATTCGCCGGCGTTGGGCGAGCTCGGGGGCCTCTTTGAGACAGGTCCACAGAATCTTGAGCGAGGTCCCGAAGGCGGCCAGGCCGGTGCGTTTGATCTCCGCCGGCTCGTCGCCGACGGCGGGGAATCCCTGCTCGTCGGCGGTGAGAGTCTCCCAGCCGCGGAAGAGCCGACCCCAGGCGCCGTCGAGCACCTCGGCCATCTTCCTCTTGGCCAGGAACGGGTACCAGAAGGTGTCGTGGTAGAGCACGCTGGCCATGTAGGCCCAGGGTGCCAGCACGGTCTTCAATGACCACTCGATGGGTTTCTTCAACGGGCCCCAGTAGATCTTGTGCTGCATCCGCGAGGCAAAGGTCATCTTCTTGAACGGGCCGACAAAACCCCACCGCTCTTGGCCCGCCACCTGATCGCCGACGATCTCGATCTGCTCGATGTCGCCACACCCCAGCCCCATCTCGTGGGCGAGCCGGATGAACTTGATGGACAGCGGGTCGAAGCCCATCAGAGCCGCGGCCACCGCATCGATGGCCACCTGGTCAGAGCTCGCCAGGATGACGTTCTTGACGTGGGGGATCATGCAGCGGGGTCCGGGTCCATCGCCGGCAAAGGTGCCGTCCATGACGGCGAAGACCCCGCGATGGATTCGCTGCTGGATCATCAGCAGGTCCACCAGCGTCTCGTGGATGACCGGGTGGGTCCAGTGGCGGCGCTCGTTGAGTAGCCCGCCGAAGGCATTCTTCATGGCGCCGGTGGTGGTGGTGAAGACGTGGGTCTTGACCGTCGGCAGGTGGATGATGTTCTCACCGATAAAGCGCCGCGGAATGTGAAAGCCCTTGGGGTAGACCTCGTTGAGACAGATGAACTTGTCGGCCAGATCACCGACGGCGTCCCGGATGTGGATCCACTCCTCGCCCTCGTAGAGGTGGATGTTACGCAGCCCGTGAGCCTCGACCACCGGTAGCTGCTTGTTCTCGCGCTCCCCGAGATGGGCGTCGATGACCACCGTCCGGTTGTGGCAGGCATGAATCAGCGACGGATCGTAACCGTCCTGCTTCATGCTGCGGATGACGCCTTCGAGCTGCCAGGGTGTGGTGGAGCTGCCGGGGTAGAAAAAGTGCCATGAGATGTTGACCTTGAGCGCGGTGTCGGCGTCCTTGGCGATCTCCTCCTGGTAGCCGGCCAGGTTGAGGAGCTCGTGGTAGTCGGCGAGCACCGTGGGTGGGGAGGTCTTGAGAATGGCTACACGACTGTTTGTCATCGGTTCGATCACCTCGGAATCGCGCGGCAGTCTACCATCGAGTCGGCTCTTGTTTCTGTGAAGCCTGTAGACTCGGTCGTAGTCTCATGTTGCTTCGCGATTCTCACGGAGGTGTGGAATGACAGGTGCTGTGGTCAAGGGCGCCGATACGGTGGAGCCCCAAAAAGTCGCGGCCGGCACGGCCACCCGGTCGCAAGTTCTTATCGGCACCGACGATGGGGCGCCCAACTTCGCCATGCGCCGGTTCATCATGGAGGAGGGGGGTGGGATGCCTCGTCACACCAACGAGGTAGAGCACGAACAGTATGTGCTCAAGGGACGGGCCCGGGTGGGGATCGGTGACTCGGTGTTCGAGGTCGCCGCCGACGATGTGCTCTTTATCCCGGCCAGGGCCCCCCATTTCTACGAGGTCGTGGAGGCTCCATTCGAGTTTCTGTGTGTGGTGCCCAATTCCCCCGATCGCATCGAGATCCTCGACACCGACGAGTAGCCGTGGCAGTGGTTGCCGCCGACTTGTTGCCTCTGTCGAGGTCAAACCTGGCGCTGGGAGCCATCGCGCTTGGCGCCGCCCTGCTGTTCAGCTTTGCCGTGCAGGCCGCAGAACCGGCCTCAAGCTCGCAGGTGATAGCGGCGTACGACGAGCTGCAACAGTGGCAGTACACCAAAGACGCCTTTCCGGTTCCCGAGGGGGGAGTCCGATTCGTCCTCGACACCGCCAGCTGGGTGCTCGAGTCGGGAGAGCTCTGGGTGCAGAAGCCTTTGCCGGACGGCGGTGTCACCGGAATCGTGTTCGAGGGTGTGGGTCGGTTTCGGCTGGGGGTACCCGATCCCTT
>JBAUDS010000349.1:0-4924 GCA_049678185.1 Thermoanaerobaculia bacterium | reverse complement strand
CTCTCCGCCTACGCCGACGGGGTACTAGGATTCGGCCCAACCGGGCCAATCGCTCCACTCAAAGACCTCCGAGTACCGCACGCCGGAGCACCGAGCTTGGCCTCCGAAAAGGAAATTCCTATCCGGCCCAAAGCGCTTCCGCAAACGATGAACCGCGACCTTGACCGCCCCCTCGCTCATCCCCAGGCTCGCCGCGACCTGTCGATACGGTAGCCGAGGTAGGTCGCCGGTGAGGTATGGCTTGAGGCTTCGAAACTGCTCTTCTCCGCCGGTAAACGATGAATCTCGCTCCAGCCGACCCATCGCACGATCCAACACCGTCACCGCCCAGCGATGCTCGAAGATGTCCTCCGGGGTCATCATCTCGACCGGGTGGACCGAATAGCGCTCCTCGCCGGCTTCCATGTCGAGCGAGAGCGTCGAGGTGCCGCCACCCCGCTTGAGCCTGCCGGCCTTGGTCCTATCGCGGGACAGAAAATTTCTGAGAGTGGCGAGCAGATAGGCGCGAAACCGTCCCTTTGCGGGATCGACATCAGCGAGGAGATCCTTTTCCAGCAGCTCGGTGAAGTAGGCCTGGGTGAGGTCACTGGCCTCGTCGGGACTCGCACCCTGGTGGCGGACATAGGCGTAGAGCGGCTGCCAGTAGGTCTGACACAGCCCTTCCAGGGCTCGGTGAGCCTCGGTCTCGGAGCCGTCCCGTGCCGCCAGGACCTGGCTCCACTGGGTGGTTGCAATCTGCGCGCTCAATGGCTGTCCTGGATTCTAGCGTATCGCCTGGACGTCAAAGATCTGGTCGTTCTCGAAGGCGGTGGCGAACAGATCGGCTCGACCGCCCAATGGCTACCTCCAGTTGACCCTCACCCCGAGGCGCCAGACGCGCGGATGGATGGTGCGCAGGACCCACTCCCTCGTTCCCCTACCGAGGTTGTTGACACGCGAGAGGACGTAGCCTTCGTTGAAGATGTTGAAGCCGTCGATCGAAAAGGTGAGGCTTGTGTTGCCGCTGGCGGCAAACTCCTTTTCGAGCCGGACGTCGGTAGTCAGAATATCCTCGTAGCGAAAATCGGTGATGCTGTCGGCCACTCCGATCGAGCGCGGGATCCCATCGGCGCCAAAGACCTGACGATAGTACGGAATCGGATACCCTTCGCGGCCGGTCAGGTTCGCTGCGACGTTGAATCCCCACGGACGGTCCGGTGCAACCTGGTACATGCCGTTGACGTTCCACTGCCAAGTCGACTGTAGCGCCGAGGTATTGCGATCTACGAGTTGGGCAAAGGCCTCGCCGTCGCGGTTCTCTCCCGACAGGAAATAGTTCGGATCGTTGTGTTCGAAATAGGTTCCAGGAACTCCCCAGTCTTCTTTGAAGACATAGTTGACGAAGCCCCGGGCCATCCACTGGTTCGAGAGGCGCTTGGTGAAGCTCAAGGCGGTGGCAAAGGAGTCGATCTCGCGATCTCCGTCGGTGAACAGCTCGCCGCCGGTAAACCTCAGAGTCGGATTCGCTGCAAAGGTGTCGACTGCATAGGGAGATCCGTCGGGCAATAGTCCTTGAAGAGTGCGGTCGAAGATGTATTCGTCGGCGCTCGCGGTTCGAGTCTCACCAGTGACTAGATCTTCAAACAGAGGCTGGAGCTCAGAAACATCGTTCTGCCGACGCCAGGTAAGGCTGGCACCCGCCACGAGCTCGGGCAGAAACGAGTGCTCGACCCCGAGAATGAGCTCGGTGGTGATCGCTGGGTCCATGTTCGGATCGTTGACGTTGGTGCTCGAGAGTGCCGTCGGGTCGGCGGGGTCGAATCCGGCCAGGCCACCGAGGACCCGAGAAGGCTCGCCGTCGTCGTAGAACTCAGAAAACCCGCCCGCATCATCCACAAACAGAATTGCAGCGAGCTGACCGGCCACCGGGTTGACTCGTTTGATAGCCCCGTGGTTCATGACCTCCGGAAACTGCGACAGGCTGCCCCGCAGCAGGGTTCTTCTCTCCTCGCCCAGCGCATAGGTCACACCGAGACGGGGTGAAAGACTTGTCCACTCGAGGCCTCCAGCATCGTTGCCGGCGAACTCGATCGCCGGCATCACCTCGGGGAAACCGAGGTTGGCCTCCACCGTGGCAGGTTGGTTCTCACCGTTCTGCTGGTCGTGGCGAAAGCCGACGTTGACGGTCCACTGGTTCCAGGTGATCGTGTCCTGCACCCAGAGCGAGCGGTAGTCGTTGGTCACCGGCGCTGCGCCCGACCGGTAGGCGTAGACCAGGTGGGCATCCATGAAACGCTCTGGTGGCAGACCAAGCGCCGCCAACAGGCCGGGGTTCTGCACCCCCGCTAGACTGCCGGCGTAGTGGAACAGATTCCGTCCCGGGTACGACACAACGGAGGTTGTTTCAGCGGTCCGCAGCCGGCCGCCAAACTTGATCTCGTGACTCAGGCCGCCGGTGCTCGCGAAGTATGAGGCGTCGAGCTTCCATTCGGTAGACGGCAGTCTGGTTGCGCCGGAGGCGTTGTTTGTCAGGTACCCACTAGCATCAATATTCGTCTCGCCACCGGGTGCTGGAGTCGGTGGCTGATCTGGCCCGGCGCCGCCCCTGGCCATGAACGGGGCGCTGTTGTAGGTGTGCGAGAAGCCGCCAGAAACAAAGAAGTTGGAGCCGAAGACATGAGAGTCCTCGATGATGGCAACACCGGTTTGACCATCCAGGTCCAACACCGCAGAAGAATCTACGTTGGGGGCGGCGTTGACCGCCAGATCGATCTTGTGACCGTTGTTGTAAGAGCCGACAAGGGAATTGGCTGGTGAGAGTTGAGCATTGACCTTGATGGCCGTGCTCTCGAGGGTGACACGCTTCGGCGCCCCCCCACCAGTGATCTTGACAAAGTCCTTGTTGGACCAGGTGCCCCAGAGCCAGACGCGATCGCGCCACGCCGGTCCCCCAGCCTCGAACCCGTATTCCTTGATCCGGACGATCGAATCACCCACAAAGTCCTCCTGGCCCGGACCGAGATCGCTCGGGTCAAATCCCGGATCGGCCTGCTTCAAGGCGCCAAAGTAGCCATCTTTGTCAGAAAGCAAGAAACGGGCGGAACCCCGAAGCTCGTTACTTCCCCGCTTCGTCACTGCGTTGGTCGCCACGCCGGCGCTGCTCTTCGTGACGTCGTTGCCACCGGTGACGATTTGCAGTTCTTCCAGCTGGTCGAGGTCGAAGTACAGGCTTGTGCGGCCACCCCCTCCCCAAAAGACACTCCTCACCTGCACGCCGTCGAGTATGTAGTCGTTTGCCGTGGAATCGCTGGCCTGCCCTCTGAAAGTAGCCTGATTCTCGCCAAACGCATCGCCGACGTCGATGCGGTCGACCAGCACTCCTGGCGACTGCGTCAGAAGCGCCCAACTGTTGCGGCCGGTCGGTATCTTCTCGAGCTCGACCAGGGATACCGTCGTGCCCGCTGACAGCTTGCGCTCGTCCAACAGTGGGCTCGCGGCCGTCACGCTGATGGCGTCCTCGATGGCCGCGGAGAGTTGGAGCTGGATCGTGGTGTTGTGCGACGCGTCGATGTCGATATTGGGATAGTCGAGAGTGGAGAAACCGTCGAGACGCGCCTCGAGCGACCAGGTCCCCGGATCGAGACCGAGGAATCGGAACTCTCCCAGACCGTCTGTGGTCTGCGTCTTGAGAGCACCAAACCCGGTCAGCGTTACGGTGACACCCGGGAGATGCGTTCCTTGGGAGTCACGCACCGAACCGTACAGGGCGCCGGTACTCTCTTGCGCCACGGCCATCTCGGCAAGGGTCACGAACAGCAGGGCCGCTGCGCAAATGTCCATCCAGCCGTGTCTGTTCTGAGGTCTCATCATTCCGGTCCTTTCGACTTTCCCGCTAGCGCTTCTACCATGTCGGCATCTCCTCCCAACCGGGGAAGGGATCGAGGCCCCAGTTCCAGCCGCTTGTCGATTCAGGATCCTCGACGACGCGCAGATTGGTGAGAGTCCGCAGCTTGGCTAGGAGCTGGTCCAGGGGCAGGGTATGCAGCGGCGGCTGGGCCAGATCGGGCACCGGCCACAGATGGATCGTGTGGCTCTGATCTCCCGCGAGCGAGGCGATCCATTTGCCATCGGGCGAGATGGCAATGTATGAAACCGGATCCTGGCTGACCAACAGATGGACGGGCCCGCCGCTCACCGGCCCTACCTGGAGATAGCCGGGGCCCTCGCAAGGCCTAGTCACGGCGAATTTGCCGGCAGGGTCGAGTTTGCCGCAGCGAGAAGGACCGTGTGAGTCGAGCTGGAGGGATGTCTCCGCCCCGAGATCGTAGAGCACAGCCTCGCCGTTGTCTCCCTGGTTGCCTACCAGCAGCAGGCGACCGTCGCGACTGAAATCGATACTCCAGTCGCGAGTGAAATCGATACGACCGACGGATTCTGAGAGAGTCTCAAAGCTGCCATCGGCGAAATTCCAGGTCCGTATGCCAGCAGGACCGGCCGAGATCATGTGGTCGTCGGGGGTGAATCTCAGTTCCCGGATCTTGGATCCGGTTTCGAGATCCTCGAATTCGCCCGTCTCGAGATCCCAGACCCGCAGCACTCGAGTACCAGAGTGTTCTGCTATCGCCGCAGCTCGACGCCTACCGACGGCGATCCTCACCGCTTTGCGGTCGAATCCCTTCAATTCGCGGGGCGGCGTGTCGTCGAGCGGTACCAACCAGACCGATCCACCCGGAGAGCTGGCCAACATATGCCTGCCCGACGGGTCAACGGCAAGTTGGATCAGCCAGTCCTCGTTGGCCTTGAGCAACACCCGGCTGTGGTCGCCTGCGGCCGCGGATAGCGGCCACAGCCGCAGGGTGCCATCCGCCCCCACCGACGCGAGCCTTTCGCTATCGGGCAGGAAGGCCACACCTCGAACGGCCCTCTCGTGACCATTCAGCTTCAG
>JBAUDS010000348.1:0-7182 GCA_049678185.1 Thermoanaerobaculia bacterium | reverse complement strand
GGGAAAAGGACATATCGAAAAGGACCAAGAAGTGCCGTCGACCCGCGATCGGGATGTCATCATGAATCGTGGTGGTGGTCGACAGATCGATCAGATCGAAGCCGATGATCTCCTGCTTCTTGCCGTTGTCGAGCAGCTCGAAGTCTTCTTCGGTGAGCGTCCGCAGTGGATCACTGTCGCGCGAGACCTGAACCGGTACCTCGACCACGGTCACCACAGCGGTGTCCTTGAATCTCCTGGTCGGGCGATCCTGGGCGGCGAGCAACGAAGCCACCAGCAGCACCCCCAACACGGCACACACCAGGGCCACGTAGTCCCGGCTGCTGGAGCGGAAGTCCCTTTTCATCTTGACAACCATCATCCTAGCCCTCTTGTTTGGGTCTCAGTGCGGCGTCGGAGCTCAGTTTAGCCCATTACGTGTGAGGCCCCGGCGCCTCTAAATCCTTCGACCTCGTGGCTCACAACCGTTGCAGCTGTTCGTCCTGGGGCCACTGGCCGCGCGCGTAGTCGAGCACTTTTCGGGCCATCACCTCGTCTTTCATCGCGCGCAGCGTCTTGACCGCCTCGGCATAGGCCGCCGGGGTGGGATTGTCTGTCACCATCTGCTCCAGGACCGTCCCCGCCTCGGGGCCCTGGTTCTCCAGCGCGTAGAGGAAGGCGAGAGAGGTGTAGGCCTCGAGGTTTCGAGGCGCGAGCTCGATCGCCAGACGGTAAGCCTCTTTGGCGTCGGCGAAGCGACCGAGGCTGCCGTAGGCTACTCCACGCTGATAAAAGACACCGTGCAGCGCCTGTCGATCGCTTCGTTTCCCGAACTGGCGCTCCGCCTCCTCACAGATCGCGAGTGCCTCCTCGTACTGTCCGCGCTTGTTCAACACCGCGCTCTTGGTGATCAACGCCTGGATTCGCTTGCTGTCGGAGGCCTGTTCGAGATGCCGCTCGGCCGCGTCCAGGTCGCCCTCCCGCAGAGCGATGGTCGCCAAGACGTTGTAGGCCTTGGGACTGGGCAGCGCCAGCTCGGCATGTGCTTTCGCCCGCTCGAGATCACCGAGCTCGAAGTAGAGCTCGGCGACCGAGGCGGCGAGGTCGCTCCTGCCGTCCGACAGCTCCAGCGCCTTGACCATTGCGTCCAGCGCACCCTGCCTGTCGCCCGCCTTCTTCCGCACCGTCGCGAGCTGCTGCCAGGCGAAGGGCATCCAGGGCTCTTCCTCCAGGACGCTCTCGAAGATGGCGGCCGCCTCCTCGTAATCACCACTATTGGTCAGACGCGAGGCGCGACCCAATTCCTCGAGAACGTGGACGCGCGTTTTGGGATCCGGACGAGGCCCCTCCGACTCACTCACACCGCCGCTCACGTAGCCGAGCGCCTCCAGACGCGCCCGGGTTTCGGCGTCGACCTCCGCCGGAGACTGGAGAGCTCGGTCGTAGCTTCGGATCTCGTCCCGCAGTCTTCGCGCCACCGCCCGCTGGCTCTGGATGACGTTGTCCTTCTCCCCGGGATCGTCTCGCAGATTGTAGAGCTCCGGATCCGGGCCGTCGATGAAATGAAAGTCCCCCTCGATCATGGAGGCGAGCTCACTCCAACCGAAGTGAATGCGCGGATAGACGCTCTCGGAGAAGATCCGACGCTCCTCCATCTCCCCCTCGACCAACTCCAGTAACGAGCCACCAGCGAGGCGGGGATCCTTTTCCATTCCCAGCAGCGAGAGAAGCGTCGGTGCGACATCGGTGAGCTGAGCGGAAGCGGCGACGGCGGTTCCCGCGCCCCGCTGCCCGGGTAGCTTCAACAGCAGCGGTACCTGGATCACCTCTCGATAGATCAGCACCAGGTGATCCATCTCACCGTGGTTCATCAACCCTTCGCCGTGGTCGGAGAGGAGCACGATGATCGCATCATCGTAGACACCGAGTCGCTCGAGCTCCGCCAGCAGCGCACCGATCACCGCGTCAGCCGCAGCCACCTCGCCGTCGTAGGCGGCCGACGGGCCGGAGCCAGCCGCGTAGCGCGCCGCATAGGGAGCGGGCGGGTCGTAGGGTGTGTGGGGCTCGTAGATGTGGAAAAAGAGGAAGAAGGGCTCGTGGGACACCTCCTGCAGCCACTCCGTGGCTCTCTCCAGAGTCTCCGCGCCGGGGCGCTGAAGCTGCCCCATCTGCTTGCCGGTCTCGAACAGGATGTCGTCATCGTAGACATCGAAACCTCTCGACAGCCCCGTGCTCGAGCGCAAGACGTACGACGAAACGAAGGCCCCGGTGGCATGGCCCTTTTCCTGGAACAGGACCGGCAGGGAAGGAATGTCTTCGGGGAAGGGATAGCCGATGTTGTCTCGCACGCCGTGATGGATGGGCAGCAGACCCGAGAGGATGCTGCTGTGCGATGGCAGGGTGAGGGGGATATGGCTGTAGGTCCGCTCGAACAGGATGGCGTCCTCGCGCAGCGCATCGATGGCCGGTGTTGCCACCTTGTCGTAGCCATAGATCGGCAGTCGGTCCGCTCTCAGGGTGTCGATGGAGATCACGACCACCGGGGTGCCGCCCGGCACCCGGAGAGCCTGAGCGGATCGTTCCGGCTCCGACCGGCGGCAGCCGGCGGTGGCCAGCAGGCCGCAGATCAGGAGCGCAGCGGTGAAGCGCTCAACGCCGGGCCAGCATCGCTGCATACTTGCGCGCCTCCTCGTGGGTGGCGTCCAGCTTCAGCGCGCGCTCGACGTGGTGTCGAGCTTTATCCAGATCGCCGAGAGCCAGGTAGACACGGACCAGCCCGACATGAACCTCCGGCAGCTTGGGATCGGCCCGGAAGGCCTGCCGCATATAGCTCAGAGCGGTCTCGTAGTCGCTGTCTGCGAGGGCCCGATCGCCGCGATAGACGTAGAGGAAGGGGCTGGCCTGGTTGCTCTCCTCCAGCAGGTCGAGAACCTCCTCGGCTTCCTTCATTCGCCCCTCCTGCTGGTAGGCCCGGGCCAGGTTGGTCATTAGCGGCACGTTGTCGGCATACATCTCGAGACCCCGACGGTAGAGCTCGATCGCCCGGGCAGCCTCCCCCAGCCTCATCTCGACGATGCCCAGATTGTTGATCGCCTTGTCGAAGTCCGGAGCCAGGGCATAGGCGATGCGGAGCCTGTCTTCCGCCACCTCGAGATCTCCCGCCATCAAGGCCTCAGCCCCCAGGTTGTTGTAGTAGTGGGCCAGGGCCTGGAGGTCGGTGATGGGCTTGAAGTCGCGGTAGGCCTTTGGCTGGTAGGGCAGAAAGTCGAAGGTGGACAGCTCGCCATCGACATACAGCCCGGCCACGATGTGGCCGCGGCTGACCACCACGCCCTGCTGGTAGTTCCAGCGCTGGTAGTCCCGAACCTCGACGTAGAAGGGATGGAGCCGCTGCAGACGGGCTACAGCGACAAAGAGATTGACGAAGGACAGGCAGTTCCCTTCCCCGGTGCGGTAGGTTTCGACGGCGTTTCGTGTCGGCGTCTGGGAGTACTGGAGGTCGACGCCGGCGAAAATGAAGTCGAGGATCTCGTTTGTACGCCGACGCTCACCGCCGCTGGGGTTGAGGCGCTCCTCGAGCTCCCCGCGAACCGGCTCGTCAAGCTCGTAGGGGGCGACCAGCTCCGCCGCCAGCCCGGGAGCGAGCCTCTTTTCAAGCTCTTCGTCCATCAGCGAGGCGTCGTCGACGCGCTGGTATTGCGAGCAGGCACCCAGGAGGAGTAGAATAACGGCGAGTGGCAAAAGCAAGGGAACCCAGCATCGGCGCATGGCCGATAGGATACCTAATCTGTGTCTGGTGGGACCACCTGCGGGCCGCCGGCCGCGGCAGCGGATCGACCGGTCGCCCCGCCGCAAACCCCGGCCCTCCGTCCAAAAGAATGGAGGAATCATCCGGCTCCTTGAATCGCGGCGGTCCTTACCCTTCAGCCGATCCCGGCTCCTCTCGGTGGAACCGTTCTAAATGACTCTCTGGCAAGCACTTAGCAGCCCACCCTCGGATCCGATCCCTTCCCCACCGCCGGCGCTCGAGATGGCACATCCCTTGCACCTTCAAGCAGCGCGTTTAGTAGCCAAAACTTATGAATCTCAACGTGTGGAGATGCCGTGGCCAAGGAGAAGCTAGACGTTTTACCAAGCGGTTCCCGCAGCCCGGCCACACCGTAACAGCCAAGGAGGATGCGTATGAGTAGAAGCCTCAACTTTAAACTGACTGGGCGGGTCTTGGCCCTCGGCGTCGTGCTTGCGCTCGTCGCCGGCGGCGTGGCCTTCGCCCAGCCGACCGGAAACATCTATGTCACGACGGTCGACACCGAGGGGGCCCGGCTGCCGGGCGTCACGGTCACCGTCAGCGGCATGGGTGCGCCGATGATCTTCGTCACGGACGCGCAGGGCGAGATCCGCTTTCTCGGGCTCGACCCCGGCATGCACCAGATCAAATCCGAGCTCGAGGGCTTCGGCACGGTCGAGCACCCCAACGTCGAAGTGCGTATCGGCCGCAACACCGCGATCGAGGTGACGATGTCGGCGGCGATCGAGGAGGTCATCACCGTGACCTCCGAGAGTCCGCTGCTGGACGAGCGCCGGCTGTCCACCGGTACCACCGTAACCGCGGTGGAGCTGGAGAAGATCCCGACCGCTCGCGACCCGTGGGCGATCATGTCGCAGACCCCGGGTGTGATCCTGGATCGCATCAACGTCGGCGGCAACGAGTCGGGTCAGCAGTCGAGCTTCCGCTCCCAGGGGGTCAGCAGTCAGCAGAATGACTTCCTGATCGACGGCGTGCAGATCACCGACATGTCGGCCCTGGGCGCCTCGCCGAGCTACTACGACTTCGATCAATTCGCCGAGATCGCCCTGACCACCGGCGGCAACGACGTCACCAAGAACGTCGCCGGGCTGTCGGTCAACATGGTGACCAAGCGCGGTACCAACGAGTTCCGCGGCTCGGCCCGTTTCTTCAAGACCCAGGCCAGGGGCTACTTTGGTGGCGCCCTCCCCCAGTCCGACCTCAACGTCGCAGACGAGATCTGCACGACGGGATGTACCACCGCACAAGACCCGGACGACTACGTCGGCAGCCAGCTCAACGGGGTCGAGGATATCGGCTTCGAGGCCGGTGGTCCGGCCTACCGCGACAAGGTCTGGCTGTGGGGCTCTTGGGCGAAGAACGACATCAGGACTATCGCCGCCTCCGGCGATCCCGATAACACGATCCTCGAGCAGACCTCGATCAAGATCAACGCCCAGTTCAGCTCGGCCAACTCGTTTGTCGCTTCGTACAACAATGGCGACAAGGTCAAGGCCGGTCGTGGCGCGGGTCCGACGCGTTCTCCCGGGTCGCTGTGGGATCAGCGCGGTCCGTCGGCGATCTCTCGCTTCGAGGACACCAACGTCTTCTCCTCGAACTTCTTCCTCACCGGTAGCTACTCGATTGTCGACCTGGGCTTCCAGCTCCTCGCCCGGGGTGATGTCGGAACGAATGGACTCGATCCCGCCGCGTCGGATCCGACCTACGATGCGAACGGTATCTGGCAGGACAACTACTTGAGTGGTGGCTCCAATAGGCCCGGTGACGAGTTCAAGTTGGACGGCTCGTACTTCTTCAACACCGGCAACACCAGCCACGAGCTGAAAGTCGGTGGCCGTTTCCGCACCGTCGAGGGAACCGAGCTGTTCTCCTGGGGTCCGCGGAACATCTTCCACGCCGACTGGAACGGCGCCGGCAATCCGATGACCGATGTGGCGCGTCACAGCCAGACCGGTCCGAGCACCAACGAGTATGCTTCGCTCTGGGCCCAGGACACGATGACCTTTGGCAAGTTCACCATCAACGCCGGCCTGCGCTACGACAATCAGAGCGGGTCCAACGATGCGGTGACCATCGAGCCGCACCAGCTCTTCCCGGAAGCACTGCCGGGCTTCACGGTGGCGGCGGGAACCAGCGATCTCACCTGGAGCGACGTTACACCGCGTATAGGAATAACCTACGCCCTGGGTGAGGAGCGCAAAACCCTGCTGCGCGGCAGTTTTTCGCAGTACGTCGACCAGATGGGAGTCGGGTACGCCAACTGGGAGTCACCCGTTTACTACGGTTGGTACGCCTACTTCTACGAAGGCGATCTCTATGCCGCCAGCTACTTCGACCCGTTGAACCCGTCGGTGTCGCCAAACCGGTTCGCCAACGGCTTCAGTGCGCCGCGGACCACCGAGATCATCATCGGGGCCGAGCACTCGGTCCTGCCCGAGTTCGTGGTATCGGCGAGCCTCACCTACAGGCAGGTGACCGACCTCGTCGATGTCGGCCAGAATGTGCGTGACGGCAGTGGTGGTATACGGCGGGCGACGGTGAGCGACTATACGTTAATCAACCAGCCTACAGGCACCATCCCGCGGTCGGGCGGCCAAACCTACACCGTCGACTTCTGGGACCTCAACGGTCAGCGGGATGTGCTCGAGACCATCAACGGAACACCGAGCGGCGGTGAGACCGTCCTCAACGGTCCCCGCGAGCGGGAATTCCTCGGAGGTACGCTGAGCTTCACCAAGCGGCTGGCCAACAACTGGATGGCGCGCGGCTTTGTCACCTACGGGGATGCCGAGGTGTCTGTGCCGACGTCGCTCTCGGACGGAGGCAGCTACATCACTTGCCCCAACGGCTACGCCAACAACTGGCGTGGCGGTGGTTGTGTGGACGGTGATACCTACGTAACGCGAGAGACCGGCTCCGGCAAGCCCGAGACCTACCTGCAGGCGACCTGGGCGTACAACCTGAACGGCATGTACCAGGTCGCCCCCGATCGTAGGTGGGGCTTCAATCTCTCGGCCAATCTCACCGGCCGTCAGGGCTATCCGATCCCCTACTACGATCGGAGCGGGAGCACCGCCGGATCGATGTATATCAACGTCGTGGGCGACCCCGCCGATATCCGTCACAAGAACATCAATACGCTCGACATGCGTATCGAGAAGGAGTTCGCGGTCGGCGGGCCGATCAGTCTCACCTTTGGTATCGACCTGTTCAACGCCTTCAACAACAACGACGGTCTTGCGTACCAGACACGGTCCGATATCGGGACCTCCGGCTTCCTGCTGAGCAACGTCAGCCCGCGGATCTGGCGTCTGGGGGCGCGTATCAACTGGAGATAGACAGCTTCACAAGCTGCTGATCCAAAGGCCGGAGGGCTCTCCTCCGGCCTTTTTTTG
>JBAUDS010000347.1:0-3143 GCA_049678185.1 Thermoanaerobaculia bacterium | reverse complement strand
GTCCTCCCCTGATCAGCACCTATTCGGCCCGCCAGGGACCCAGGTTTCTACTCCTCGTCCCTTGCCTGTTACTCGGCATGCTTTGCGCCGGGGTAACAGCCAGCCCGGGCGCCACTCATGCCCTGCTGATCAACGGTGGCTCAAAACCGGCTTCGAACTACCTGAGCCATCTCCACCATCTGCAGGAGATGGTCGAGGTGCTCGAGGCGCGGGGTCTGCCCCGTGAGCGGATTCACATCTTTTCGGCCGATGGGGAGGACGGGGCGGCCGATCTGGCGGTCCGTGACGCCAAGCCGTCGGGTTTCTGGCTGATCGAGGGCACCCGGATCGGCAAACGGCTGCGGCCCAGAACCGCACTCACCGACACTCAGTGGGCGGCCGTGACGCTGCGACCGGCGAGAAAGGAAGCCCTGGAGGAATGGTTCGCCTGGGCGCGTATGCACCTGTCGCCGGCTGACGAGATCCTGCTGTTTGTCACCGACCATGGCACCAAGAACTCGGAGGACCTGGATAACGGGGCTATCTCTCTGTGGAAGGAGGAGTTGTCGGTGGTGGAGCTCAAGGAGCTCTTGAGTGGGCTGCAACCGGGTGTGCGCGTGGCAATGGTGATGAGCCAGTGTTACTCGGGGACATTTGCCAGCGCCATCTATGACGGGCCCTCCCGGGAGCCCACGGGTGACTTGTGCGGTTTCTTCTCCACCACCCGCGAGCTCAAGGCCTACGGCTGCTACCCCGAAGGACAGGATCGCGACGAGATCGGGCACGCGTTCCGGTTTATCGAGGCCCTTGGGCGCCACGAGACGAGCGATGGGGCCCACGAGGAGGTCCTGGTCACCGATGACAGCCCGGACATCCCATTGCGGACCAGTGACCTCTACATCGAGAGTGTGCTTGCGGACGAGGCCGCGTCCCGGGGCAGGGAGATCGACGGGCTGGTCGACCTGCTGCTGGCCGAGGCGTGGCAGGATCGCGGAGCCTGGGAGCCCGAGATTAGACTCCTCGACCGCATCGGCGACACTTTCGGCATCTTCAGCCCCCGAAACCTCGCCGAGCTCGAATACCACTCCAAACAATTGCCCGATCTGGTCGAGCAGATGAAGACCTATGCCGATCGGTGGGAGATGACGCTGGTGGCGGCCAAGGAGGAGAACCTGCGCGGCTTCACGGGCGAGCGACCCGCGTGGAAGGGGCGTTTGAGCGAGGAGGCTGTCAAGCAGGTGAACGTCAGAGGGCGGCAACGGCTACTGACTGAGCTTCTGGCGGAGCTCGACTCTTATACCCGCGAGCGACAGAAGCAGTGGAACCGTCTCGAACGCCTTCGCGCCCACACCGATGGGGCGTCCGAGGCTGCGTGGCGGCTGGATGTCCGGATGGCCGCTCTGCGGCGAATGAGGTCTGTTCTGATCGGAGTCGCCGGTCGCGTCTTGTTGAGTCGGGAGACCGAGTCGCCAAAGCTCATCACCGAACGGGAGACGCTCGACGACCTGGTGAGCTGCGAGTCGATGGCGCCCGGGGTTCTTGCTGTCACCTCGCCGGTGGCGGAAGTGCCGCTCACGAGCGAGCGATATCCGCCCCTTGCCGAGGAGCTGCAGCTGCTGAGCGAGGTTCTGCCATCCTGGATCGGGGTCCGCTTTGCCGGGGTGCCCGCAGAAGTGCGCAAGGAACGCGGATTGACGCGTGGCGCCACGCTACTGCGCGCCGTCTATCCCGATTCACCAGCCCTGGAGGCTGGTCTCCAGCCCGGCGACATCGTCCTCGGTCCCCCAGGGCGGCCATTCCGGGCCCCGGGTCAGCTGCGCGAATGGACGATGACGTCTCCTCGGGACACCGCACTCGAGCTCCTTGTTCAGCGCCCGGGCCTCCGTGCGGAAGAGGATCGACAGTTCGTGGCCACCCTCTATCTGCAGCCGTTCCCGATGGAGTGGCCCGAGCTCCCGGGGCCTCCCCAGATAGGCGACTTGGCACCCGCACTGTCACCGACTCTCGAGTCCGTGGAGTCCGGCTCCTTACCCAATTTCAGAGGCCGTCCCCATCTGCTCTTCTTTTGGGCCACGTGGTGCCTGCCGTGCAAGAAGGCCGTCCCCGAGCTGATGGCCTTTGCGGCGGCCAACGGAGTTACGGTGGTGGCTATCAGCGACGAGAATGCCGAGACCGTATCCGGCTTTCTCGGCAAGTGGCAGGAGGGCTTCTTCGACCAGGTCGCCGTCGACCAGCTCCGCAAGAGCTTTATCTCCTATGGGGTCAGCGGTACGCCAACGATGGTCCTCATCGACGAGAAGGGCATCGTTTCGCATCGACAGGTCGGCTACAACCTGAAGAAGGGCCTGACTGTCGAAGGTTGGAGCTGGGCAGGCTCCTGACCTTTCACGGCAACGGCATTCCCTCGGCGCCTTCGAGTACCCGATCTCACCAAGCAAAAGTGGTGTGCAGTGTCCGGAAATCGGGCACTTTCACCTGATTACCCTTCGGCCCCATAAGTATTGACGGTCTGAGCGAACCGCCCGGCCCTGTTGTTCGATTCCCGAACACCTTGGAGGGGGTGATCTGCTCAAAGACGGCGCCTTTGGGTGCCCCCGGGGGGTTTTATTCTGAATCCTCTATATGTAAGTAAATCAATGTCTTAGAGCTTGCTCGGCAGCCACAGACAGCCCGCTCAATGGATCCTTTCCGGGATCTCTCGGAACCTGGTCTGACTCTTGCTCTGTGGGAAGAACGTGGAACCGCACAGAGCGAACCAACAGCCGATGAGGAAACCAGACTAGCTCTGCTAGAGCGCTATTGGCGACTAACGGCGTCTACTCCCCCTGCGGGGTACGACGCCGTAACTGTCTAAAGGCACCGGAGGCACACATGTTTACTCGATCCAAACCTACTCCCCCTCTGGCAGCGGCTGTGGCTGCCACCCTCCTGCTGCTGGGCGTTACCGCCTTTGCAGCTCCTGAAGTAGCAGCTGCTGCCTACGGCAAGCGCGTCACTGATGCCGCCAACCCCAACCTGGCCGCCATCGCCCAGGGCCTGCCTGACAAGGCCAGTCTTCGAGTCGAAGATCTCTTTCTGACCGGTCTCGGCAGCGTGGATCTGGAGCTCGAGCGGTTCCGGGTCTTTGCCGAGGACGCCGAGATCCACTCCGGCGGGGTGGTGCT
>JBAUDS010000346.1:0-1570 GCA_049678185.1 Thermoanaerobaculia bacterium | reverse complement strand
GCCGACCCGATCCATCGGTGATGACACCGTGGGGCTCATCGCCGACGGCTATCGTCCGCACCACTTCGCGGCTGGCGACATCGATGACCGAGAGGCTGTCGTCGAGCCGGTTGGTCACATAGGCACGTCGACCGTCGGGGCTGAAGGCCACATCGTGGGGCTGGCCACCCACCGGGATCTCGGCGACCTTGGTGCGAGTCCGGGTGTCCACCACGATGGTGCTCGAGGAGGCTTCACAGGCAATCCAGAGCTCCCGGCCGTCGGGGGTGAGAGTCAGGTTGATGGGGGTCTTGTACTCGGGCTCGTCGTTGGCGCCCACCTGCACCAGCTCGTTCGGATGGGCGATCTCGGACATTGCGGTCTCGACCTCGAAAGGCCTGCCGTGGGCCCGTTCATGACACCCGGCACAGATCTGCGCCGAGGGCTCCTGGAGACCCGCATGCCGGGCCGCGGCAGGGTCGAGCATGACCGCCTCGGGCAGGTAGTCCGCTCCCGGGCCGTGGCAGCTTTCGCACTGGACGCCGTCGCCAATGTCGAAGCCGGGGGCGAAGCTCTCGGCGCCGAAACCGGCGCCGGTTACATGGCACCGCAGACACTCGCCACTTGTCTGGGGGTCGCCGACCACTCCCGCTGCCGCTGCCATCTCGCGGGCCAGGGGAGTCGCCAGCCGGGCGTAGGCCCCGGCATGGGGTCCCATCCGCCACTTGCTGAACTGGAATCCCATCTCGGCACCGGCGTGGCAGCCGGCACAGGCGATGACACCCGCGAAGCGGTGCGTGCTCTCGTCGAGGGATCGACCCAGCCCCGAGCCGGACGGGTCAGCCGCCGGCCGGGCGGGCTTGGGATGGGCGATCGCCTCGCGCGCACTCTCGTACTCCCAGGGGCTGGGTTCGAGCACCACCTCGTGAGAGCCCTTGGGTCCATGACAGACCATACAGCTCTGCCGCTCCGGCATGACCAGACCACGCTCCATGGCCAGCTCGCGGTTCCGCATCACCTCGACGTCGATGTACTCGCTGCCGGGACCGTGACAGGTCTCGCACTGGACGCCGTCCTCGATGAGAAAGGTCTCGTCTCGTCTCCACTCCTCGGCATCGGCACCGGTGGTGTGACAGCCGAGACAGACCCTGGCCTCGAGCGGCGCCTCGGGTATCCCGCTGCGGCGGGCGATCTCTTCCGAGACCGGGAGCGAGAGCGTGGCATGAGCCTTGGCGTGTTTCGACAGACGCCAGAGGCTGAATTGGTGTCCGGACTCGGCTCCTTGGTGGCACTCGCTACAGACGCGCACCCCGACATAGACCGGCTCCTTCTCCTGGCCGACCGCGGTCGGTGTGCCGACCAGCGGCAGCAAAGCGACGAGCAGCACCAGCCAGCCGGCGAAATGCACACGAGTCGGTCTAATCGGCACCCCGAGTCACCTCCAGAATCTGATTGGCGTCGACATTCTCGAGGCGCTGCAGCTCGCCGTCGGGCCATCGGATCTCGACAAGATCGGCCTTCTTGGCGGCGCCCAGACCAAAGTGGGCCCGGGGGTCACCGCTCGAGAGATAGCCGCTCACTGCGTGGACCG
>JBAUDS010000345.1:0-5401 GCA_049678185.1 Thermoanaerobaculia bacterium | reverse complement strand
AGGATTCCTCGAGTGCTGGCGGGCATCGACTCCCCGCTGGCCGACAGGGCGCTGTTGGATGGACTGACGACCAGCAGGTTCGAGGTGAGGTACCGCTCGGCCATCGCCCTGGTGCGGAGGCTCGAGGAAGGAAGAGCCGTGACCGGGGAGTGGTGGGAGGAGAAGGTATGGGAGGCGCTGAGGAGCGAGGTCGGCCACGAGCGGCCGGTGTGGGAGATGCAACGCCTGCTGGATGACTCCGACACCGAGGCGGATGAGCTGGTGCAGAGTCGAATCGGTGACCGGGGCGGCCTGAGCCTGGAGCATGCCTTCAGACTGTTGACCCTGGTTCTCGATCCCAAACCGGTTCGCGTCGCCTTTCAAGGGATCCTCCAGGATAACGACAAGCTACGGAGCATCTCCCTGGAATTCCTGGAACATGTTTTGCCAAAAGACATCCGAGAGAGACTCTGGCCATTCATCGGTGACATCAGCGATCATCAACGGCAGCGATCGATACGACCGGTCGAGAAGGTCGTGTCCGAGCTGGTGGAGACGGCGGCTACTCTCTTCGCCAGCGACCAGGACCGCCAGGTGCTGAGGCAAATGCTCGAGTGACCCTGGTGACCAGAAAAGCCGCTGAGCGACTGTAGTACCCTTTACCCAGACCCGTGTCAGAAGGTCGCCCGCGCCAGGGTGGGCCGTGGTGACTTGTCGTCGATAGCGGTGCGATCGAAGGAGAAGGACGCCCATGAGCCAAGACGAGCACGACCGACGGATCGACTACGTCGAGTTCGGTACCAGAGATGTCGAACAGAGCAAGAACTTCTATTCGTCGGTGTTTGGCTGGAAATTCACCGATTGGGGTGAGGGCTACACCAGCTTTGAAGACGGGCGCCTCTCAGGAGGCTTTCGGCAGGTCGAAGCGGTCGACGCCGGTGGCCCCCTCGTGGTGATCTATGCAAAGGACCTGGGTCAGATCGAGGCGGGGGTAAAAGAGCACGGCGGCTCCATCGTCAAGGAGACGTTTAGTTTTCCCGGAGGCCGGCGCTTCCACTTCGCCGACCCCGATGGCAATGTCCTCGCCGTCTGGTCGGATCGAGAATAGGCGCTGAAACGAAATGCCGGCCGGCTCGAAGTCCATCCGGGTGACGAAGAAAACTCTCGAGCAGGGGTTGGAGTTTCTGGCGGCGAAGGACTCCGACCTGGCGTCGGTGATCGAGGCCCATGGGCCGCCACCCATCTGGGGACGGCCCGCCGGGTTTGCCACCCTGGTCAGAATCATCCTCGAGCAACAGGTCTCGCTCGCCTCGGCCAAGGCCGCCTTCGACCGGCTGGAGGAGCACCTGGGGGCAGTAGAGCCGGAGCTGTTCTTGACCCTCGACGACGCGACCCTCAAGCGGATCGGTTTCAGCCGGCAGAAGGCCGGTTACTGCCGCGAGCTGGCCACATCCATCGTCGAGGGCCGGTTCGAGCTCGATGCTCTGGGGAAGATGAGCGATGAGGCGGCGCGCGAGGAGCTGATGAGTCTCAAGGGGGTGGGCCGATGGACGGCGGACATCTATCTGCTGATGGTGCTGCGTCGAGCCGATGTTTGGCCGTGCGGTGATCTGGCCCTGGCGAAGGCGGCACAGGAGGTCAAGGGACTGACGGTGACGCCGAGTCCGGAGGATCTCGAGGAAGTCGGCTCCAGATGGCGACCGTGGAGAGCAGTGGCCGCCCGGTTGCTCTGGCACCACTACCTGAGCCGGCCGCGGGCAGCCACCAACTGAGAGGTGAAACATGGCCTTTATCGATTATCTGCCCGAGGACCAGATCGCCGAGGAGGATCGGGTCGCCGACCACGACAACATCATTCAGATCCACGGTGTCCACAGCCGCACCCTGAGACAGCACTACGAGCTCTACCGGGAGCTGATGTATGCCAAGGGACCTCTCACCCGGGTGCAGCGGGAGATGATCGCGGTGGTGGTCTCCGCTGCCAACGACTGCCATTACTGAGTGCACCATCACGGAGCGGGTCTCCGTCGGCTCTTGCAGGTCAAAGGTAGCGGCGACGATCAGCAGGAGGAGCTGATCTCGGCGCTGTCATCGGACTATCGGACGGCTCTACTGAGCACGATGGACCGGGTCATGCTCGACTATGCCGTCAAGCTCACCAAGACACCGAGTGAAATCGTACGGCGGGATGTGGAGGGTCTACGAGAGGTCGGGTTCGACGATCGAGCGATCCACGACATCTGTGCGATCACCGCCTACTATGCATTTGTCAATCGGATCGCGGATGGCCTGGGGGTCGAGCTGGAGGAGGATTGAGGCCTTCCATCGGAGTTCGCTATTGGGGGATGATCTTCAGAGAGGAGGATAAGCAGATGTTCCAGTCGTCAGAAGCCCGCGAGTATTTCCTTCGCACGATGGTGGGGATCGGGGTCGTTGTGCTGACACTCGGCTCGATCTCCTGCCGTCAAAGCGGCGTCGAGGTCAGCCAACAGGACATGGCGAAAGCACAGGAGAATCTCCTGCCCTTCAAGCAGGAGCTCAAAGCGGCACTGGTGGGGGCGCTCGCGGAGGGCGCGGAGAGCTCGATCCAGATCTGCCGTGAGGAGGCACCGGCGATCGCAGCAAGAGTCAGCGAGGCGGGTGTCACGATGGGCAGGACCAGCCATCGGCTCCGCAATCCGGACAACGCGCCGGAGCCCTGGATGGAGCCGCTGCTGTCCGCCTATCTCGAGAACCCCGAGAACGCGGAGCCGCGGGCGGTGGATCTGGGTGGTGGGACTTTTGGCTATGTGGAGCCGATCTACATCGAGTCGTTCTGCCTCTCGTGCCACGGCATCACCATCGCGCCGGAGGTCGAGGCAAGGATCCAAGAGCTCTACCCGCAGGACCAGGCGCGCGGGTACCGAGTCGAGGATTTTCGCGGCATGTTCTGGATAAAGATGCCTCTGGGCGAGGTGCTGTAGCTCGAGCCCGCGATGCGCTCCACCTTAGGTCAGCAGAGGCCGTTCCGAATTCGCACCATTACCGCTGGGGCGAGGCTCGAGTCACCGGTTGACAGAGCCACCCTGCGGGCGTCGATGGACTTTCTGGACAAGGCGCAGCGACAGTTCGAGGACCACGGCTACGAAGTCCAGATGGCCCGCATCGCCAGCCAGCCGGCGGCCGAGTATCTAGCCGGGCTGTCGGGGGCCGAGGCGCTCGAGGCGCTCTGCGAGCTGGATCTCACGGTCGCCGCAGAGGGTGTGCTGCTGAGCGTCGGGCCGGTCAACACCGGTTCTGCCCCCGACGAGCTGGCGCCATGGTTGGCTGAAGTCGTGGCAGCGACCAGTCACCTGAGCGCCAGTGTCGAGGTGGCCTCCTCGACCCGAGCGCTCGACCTCGAGGCCAGTCGCACGGCGGCGGAGGCGATGGCGCGGATCGCCGGTGCCACCAGCGGCGGTGAGGGAAACTTTCGCTTTGCGGCGGCTGCCAACATTCGGCCCGGGACTCCCTTCTTTCCGGTCGCCTACCACGATGGTGAAGAGGCGTTCAGCATAGGTCTGGAGTCGGCCGGACTGGTGAAGATGGCCTTTACCGACGCCGCGGATTTGAACGACGGCAAGGAACGCCTGCAGACGTTGCTCGAGGCCGAGCTGGCGCCGGTCGAGGCGCTGGGGCACGAGATTGCCCGCCGGGAGGATCGGCGGTACCTCGGTATCGACGTCTCTCCCGCCCCGGGTCTCGACGACAGCATTGCCGAACCGATCGAGCTGCTGAGCGGTGTGCCCTTTGGCGGTGCGTCGACCCTCACGGTGTGCGGCGCGATCACCGAGGTCCTCCAGCGTCTGCCCGTTACCACCTGTGGCTACTCGGGGTTGATGCTGCCGGTGCTCGAAGATCGAGTGCTGGCAGAGCGCGCCGGCGAGAGGCGCTTCGGTGTCAAAGAGCTACTTCTCTTCTCGAGCGTCTGTGGGACAGGTCTCGATGTCGTACCGTTGGCCGGCGACACTCCGATTGACGCCGTGGCGGCCCTCATCGGCGATGTGGCGACACTGTCGAGCAAGCTCGGCAAGCCGCTCTCGGCTCGTCTCTTTCTGGTCCCGGGAAAGAGCGCCGGTGACCTGGTGAGCTTCGAGAATCCCCACTTGACCGACTGCGTTGTGATGAGTCTGGATTGAGGGTCTTGCGTTCGGTCGCGGTGGTCGGTCTGGTGCTGGTCCCGCTTGCAGTTGGGATCGGTTGGGCGTCGGTCGCGGAAGAGAAGCCAGCCGCCAAGGAACCAACCCGGCCGCAAGCAGGGCAGCCGCCGAGCGAGGAGGATCTGCGGGGGGCCATCGAGGCGGCAGGGGGTTACCTCGTGCGCGCCACCGGGCCGGATGGCCGCCTTGTCTACCGGACCGACCTCGATGCTGCATTCGAGCCGGAGCCGAGGTACAACATCCTGCGGCACGGCGGCACCATCTACTCGCTGGGTATGTACTACGGCTGGAAGCCCAAGGAGGAGACCCGGCGGGCGATGGAGCGCGCCGCTCGCTATCTCCGTGACTGTTGTGTCGATGAAGTCCCTGGCCGGGAGGGGCTCCTGGCGGTCTGGTCACCACCCGAGATCGTTCTCACCGGCAAGCCGCTCCAGGCAAAGCTCGGCGGCACCGGCCTCGGCCTGGTGGCGCTGGCAGGAATGGAAGGGGTGGGGCCGGGGTCGACCCCGGCCGCCGAGCTGGCGGCCCTGGGGAGATTCCTGATCTTTATGCAGAAGCCGGACGGCAGCTTCTACTCCAAGTACTTTCCCAGCCAGGGCCGGGACGATAGCTGGACCTCGCTCTACTATCCCGGTGAGGCGGCACTCGGGCTGGTAATGCTCGCCGAGCAGGAGGGGTCTAGGAGCTGGCTCGAGGCCGCGGCCGGAGCGCTGGTCTATCTGGCCAAGAGTCGAGAAGGTCAGAGCGCCCTGCCGGCCGATCACTGGGCGCTGTTGGCTACCGAGAGGCTTTTGCAAGTCGACGATTTCGACTCCCTTGGGGTGTCTCGCCAGCAGCTCGTCGACCACGCGGTGCGGATCTGTCGGAGCATTCTGAAAGAGAGACCGGGAGGAGAGGGGACCTCCAGCTACGGTGGCTCGTTGACCCCGGACAGCCGCACGACCCCCACCTCGACACGGCTCGAGGGTCTGCTGGCGGCGTTGACCTTCTTACCGTCAGACGAGGTCGAGCTGCGTCGGGAGATGGAGACCGCCATCCATCAAGGAATCGCCTTTCTCGTCCGCGCGCAGGTGCGCTCGGGTGCGCTGGATGGGGCCATCCCGCGGGCCGTGGGCCCGAGCCGGCCGCGTGGGTCGAGGCGGCTGCCACTGGTGGATCCTCGCGCCTCCGAGGTGCGTATCGACTACGTCCAGCACGCGTTGAGTGCCATGATCCGGTATCTCGAGGTCCTCGAGCCCAGCGGT
>JBAUDS010000344.1:0-1680 GCA_049678185.1 Thermoanaerobaculia bacterium | reverse complement strand
GGGGGAGATTCGTAGCTTTTCGTGAGTCCTGATCGAGGCCGTCTGGCTGGGACCGCGCCAAACGTGTAGCGACCCCTATTTGCGAGCCTCGATCACGACCATGCCCTCCGTCATCCTTTTGCACGGTCCGGGTGCGGAGGGCAGGGGCCGGTCGGGGAGAAGCTCGAAGCCTGCCTTCTCGAGCTGATCTCGGACTCGGGCAGCGGTGGGGAAGGTGAACTCCGGTCGGATCAACGAGCCCGCGAAAGCCCAGTGTAAGCGTGGTGGAGGAGCGACATCCTCCGCCGGAGCGAATTGGTCGACGATCAGGAATCTTCCCCCGGGGTCGAGTGAGTCCCTCACCTTGCGGAACAGAGCTTCACTGTAGACATTGACGTCGCATTCCAAGGCGACGTCGAAACCCGTGGGCAGGTTGTCGCTCGAGAAATCGGCTGGGTGGTAGGTAATCCGAGCCTCCAGCGAGTTCTCTGCGGCGATTTCACGCCCAGCAACACAGACGTTGGGGATGTCGACGACGGTGAAGGTCATCTTGGGATACCGACGTGCCAAAGACATCGACAACACTCCGGAACCACCTCCCAGATCCATCAACCGTTTGGCTCCGGTCAAATCCAGGAACGCCGCCAGCTCGGCTGCCAGGGGTAGGTGGAGCTCGTAGAGCATGCGGGTGAAGCGGCGCGCCCTCGCGGGGTCCTCGGCCATCTGGTCGAGGTACATCGGTGGTGTCAGCCCCAGGGCCTCCCAGGCCGAGCCGGGCTCGCGCAGGTGAGAGGGCAGATCGGGGAGGCCCCTGAACCGTTCTCTCGCCTCCTCCGCCAAGAGTGCCCAGGAATCCCGGCTGTAGACCTCGAGAATCGATGTGCGCGCCGTCGCGGTGAGCCCATATCCCCGGGGACCCGCTTCGATGAGGCCGGTGTTGCAAAGAAGGTCCAGCCAGTATTTACATCGAATCGGTGGGACACCCAACGCGCTGGCTACGTCGTGCAGATCCAGGGGCTCTCGCTCGAGCAGCCAGAAGAGCCCAAGCTCCATGGCAGCCCCCACTGCAGTCGAGGTGGTGGATCCCTCGAGAAGATCGAGTACTTCGTCCGCAGTCGTGGGTGTCATTCCTGGCGATACTACTCCCTGGTGCGAGGTTGGCCCAGCCCGTCGGCAGATGCTGTGTAGAATCCTGGCAATATGGCGCGCCGCTTCGATCTGCTTCTCATTGTTGGGGTTCTTGCGCTCCTGAGGTCCTCTCCCGCGGCGTCACAGCTGCCTCGATTCGAAGACCGGACGGTGGCCGCCAACATCTCCGTCGTCACCAACTCGGGGAGCATCGAAAAACCCCACATCCTCGAATCCACCGCCAATGGCGTGCTGGTCCTGGACTATGATCTGGACGGTTTTGTCGATCTCTTCTTTGCCAGCGCCTATCGGCTGCCACAGGGGAGCGCCGGCGAAGACGAGAGGAGCGCGCTCTATCGCAACAACGGCGACGGCACCTTCACCGACGTCACGGCAGCGGCGGGGGTGGACGTGCGCGCCTACGGTCACGGCGGCTGTGTCGGTGATTTCGATGCCGATGGTCTGCCCGACATCTATCTGACGATACTTGGCCCCAACATCCTCTTTCGCAACAACGGCGACGGCACATTTACCGACGTCACCGATCAGGCTGGAGTCGGTGATCCCGGGGCC
>JBAUDS010000343.1:0-2588 GCA_049678185.1 Thermoanaerobaculia bacterium | reverse complement strand
GTCAATCTTCCCGAGCCCCTCGAGACCATCAACGAGGAGATCACCGTCGAAGCCTGCAACATCCTGTCGGCGGGAAGCGACAACAGCGATGTCCCCGACGTCTTCACCCTCGGCCCGCTGGCGGACGTCACCTTCCGCTCCGGCAACCAGATCGTGATCAAGAATGGTTTCCGGCTCGAGATGGAGGCCGGAGCCAAGTTTCGGGCCATCGTCGGCCCACCCTGACCCGACACCTCCTACCTCGCATTCCGTCTAGCTGGGGAGGCCGCTTCCCCGGAATCGGTACCCGGTCCAACGCGATCGCCGCAGGGTTCTCACCGTCCGCACCAACCGCGTGTCGACCAACCGTGCTCAGAGCCGTGAGGAGGCGAGCTCGATGTCGGCGTGCTGCCAGGCCTTTTTGAACTGACCAGCCACTGCAGTGGCCTCGTCGGTCTTCCCCTGGGCCTCGAGGCTCTGCTCGAGACCGAGGAGTGCCCAGCCGTTGTCCGGGAATGTCTCCAGATCCTCGCGATAGATCTTCTCCGCCTCGGCCGGCCGGCCGGCGGCGAGGAGGACGGCTCCCAGATTGAGTCGCACCGGGGCGTGCCAGGTCGGCGGCTCGTCGTAGACGAGAGCGTCCTCGAGCTCGACACCCGCCTCCAGGTGCCGGAGGGCGGTCTCGTAGTCGCCCTCAGCGGCGGCGATCTCACCGCTCAGGACCTCGCGTGCGATGGCGATCAGATTGTCCGTGGTGTTGAGGTCCCAGACGGTTACCAACTCGAGCTCGGGGTCGGCGCCGATCTCGGTCAAACGAGCCAACTCGGTCTTGGCCTGGTCGAGACGTCCCAGCCGGGTCAGGGCGATGCCGCGAGCATAGTGCCAGACACCGAGTGGATAGATCATGTCATCCGGCGGTGCCGGCTCCTCGAGGATCGCCTCCCACTTGCCAAAGCGGGTGAGGGCGTAGACGGGAGTGATCCAGTAGTGCTGAAGGCTGGTGAGCCCCGGCTGGCGAGCCACATCCAGATCCTGGTTTCGTGCGATCTCACGCGCTGCCGAGATGGCCAACTCGCTGCGCCCTTCGATAGATGCCGCCGCCCAGAGAAAGTGATGGTTGTGGGGCATGTACATCACCGGGTAGAGCCCCTGTTTGCGACAGGCGGTGACGTAGTCGTCGTCGGCCGCGATCGCCTTCTGGTTGGCGACCGAAGCATCGTGATAGCGGCCCATCCTGATGTAGATGTGCGAGGGCATGTGCACCAGGTGCCCGGCACCGGGGACGAGACCTCCCAACCGATCGGCAGCGGCGACCGCCATCTCGGGCTGCTGTGCCTCGACGATATGGATGTAGAGGTGATTGGCACCCGGATGATTCGGATCCCGGTCGATGACGGCTGTCAGGGTCTCCAGAATCTCCACTGTCTCCGGCTTGGGCTTGCCGTTCTCTCGCCAATAGTCCCAAGGAGTCGTGTCCATCAGGGCCTCAGCGAACAGCGTCCCGGCGTCGGTGTCTTTTGGGTATCGACGGGCGACCTCGCGCATGGCATCGGCGTAGGCCACGTCGAGGTGTGACCGGTCCTCGGGCAGATCTTTGGTGTATCGGGTCTCGAGAGCTCGGATGTAGGCCTGTTCCTGCTCGCTGGCGCTGTCGACAAGCGCGACTGCCTTTTGCAGCGCTTTCCAGGCCTCGGGGAGGTCCTCGGCATTCATCATCGAATTGATGTTGGGTCCCAGGACATAGGACAGCCCCCAGTAACACGAGGCGCAATCGGGATCGCGACGGATGGCCTCACGAAAGGAGCGCGCGGCCTCGGCATGGTTGAATCCGTAAGCCAGCACCAACCCCTGATCGAAGTAGCGCTGGACCATCGAGTCCTCGGTGGTGATCGGATGATGGTGAGTGCCCATACCCTCGAGCAGCGGTCCGATCGGATTGTCCTCGGCCGCGCCGACGGGCTGGACGGGACCGAGCGCAAGGACCGTCAGTAGGATGATGGCGACGCGCCTAACCATGACTTCACTCTCCCTTCGTTTCTTCGAGCTCTTTGTGCCAGGCGCGGAGGGCGACTTCGAAGTAGCTGTCGTTGAACAGGTGCCAGTCGCTCACCGACCTGGGGAGCTTGAAGTCCGCTGCCGCTTCGGCCGGCGAGACACCCTTCTCGAAGGAGCGACGGCCGAAGGCTTCGATTTCGTCCACGAGACTCAGGTAGGCCTCCAACTCGCCCGCCTCGGGCCGCGGTCCGTGTCCGGGGACATAGGCGGTCTCGCGATCGCGAAGCGCCGCGCGAATGCTCTGCGAGAAGGCAGTCGGGATGGTGTCGCGATAATTTGGGAAGAGCCGGTTCCACAGCAGATCGCCAAAGAAGACCACGCTTGGCTCTTCGAGCTCGATGGTGACATCGCTGGCGGTGTGGCCTCGCCGGGGGTGGAGGGTGATCGTCAGCCCACCGAGGTCGAGCGCGGTCGACTTCTCGGGGTCGAGGATACGGGCAGCGTCCAGCATCTCTGCGCGCACTGAGCGCGATGGGTACTCACGCCGGATGTCGTCTTTGCGGATGAGGTCGAGCGTCTTCGCCGTGAGCCAGACCTGGGGTCTCTCGTCTTCA
>JBAUDS010000342.1:0-18603 GCA_049678185.1 Thermoanaerobaculia bacterium | reverse complement strand
ACGGAAGGTGGAGACTTCGACGATCCCGTCGTGGAAAAAGACATGGGCGAGCCGGAAACGACGCCCGATGATGCGGGAGTTGCGGAAAAGGCGTCTGATCTGTTGGGGTCTGGCGTCGGTGCTGACGACGAAATCATTGGGCCGGCGCTCGAGCATCAGATCTCGCACCGCACCACCCACCAGGTAGCCCTTGAATCTCGCGTTGTGCAGCCGGTAGAGAACCTTGAGAGCGTTGCTCTCGATGTGCTGACGCGATATGGGGTGTTCCGGCCGCGTGAGAATCCGAGGCCGGGATGAGGTCGACACACTCACGGGGGGATTATAGGACTTGAGGGCTTGAGGGCTTGAGGGCTTGGGGGTTTGGGGGCTTGGGGGCTTGGGGGCTCCACCACCCGCCCCCACGCCCTCAAGCCCTTACTCTGCTGCCATCAGCTCCTTGAGCTGCCCCTGGAGCTCGCCGTACCGGTCCATCACCGCCCGGATCACCGAGGGGTCCGACATGTCGACACCGGCCCGGGCGAGGGCATCCATGGGATAGACGCTCCCCCCCAGCTTGAGCATTGACAGATAGTCCTGGACGGCGGTCTCGTCGCCATCCCGGAAACGCTGGGCGATGGCCTCGCCGGCCGCATAGCTGGTGGCGTAGACCCAGACGTAGAAGGTGCGGTAGAAGTGGCTCACCCGAGACCAACCCGCCTTGTAGGCATCATCGACCGTGAGGTCGGCGCCGTAGTACTCCTTCCACAGATTGCCGTACGCCTCACCCAGGGTCTCCTTGGTCAGCGGCTCACCGCTCTCGGCCATGGCGTGCGCCTTGGCCTCCCACTCGTGGAAGAAGATTTGACGCACAAAGGTGCCGGTGACGTCGTTCATGGCCTGGTTGAGCAGGAGCTTGCGCTCATCGGGATCGGTGGAGCGCTCGAACAGCCACTCGAGAAAAAGGGACTCACTCGCCACCGAGCCCACCTCGGCCACAAACAGGCTGTAGTCGGATTGGTGATAGGGCTGGCTGTGATTGGCCAGGTAGGTGTGGATCGAGTGCCCCATCTCGTGAACCAGAGTCGAGACCGCCTCCAGGCTGCCATCCCAGTTGAGGAAGAGATAGGGGTGGGAGTTGTAGGTTCCCCAGGAATAGGCCCCGGGCTGCTTTCCCTGGTTGGAATAGACATCCACCCACCGCTCCTTGCGTGCCCGCTCGGCCACCGCCGCGTACTCCTCGCCAAAGGTCTCGCGCCAAAACTCCATCGCCAGATCCCACCCCTGCGCGTAGGTGTAGGTCTTCTCCACCCCGGGGATCACGTTCATGTAGAAGTCGTAGATGTGTTGCTCATCGAGGCCGAGCAACTCCTTGCGCAGCGTGGCGTAACTCTGGATCTGCTCGATGTTGTCGTGCACGGCCCCGACCAGGGTGTCCACCACGACCTTGGGCACATTGGTGGCATCGAGCGACATGTCCAGGGCCGTCTCGTACCCGCGGGTGCGGGCTAGCCAGGTGTCCCGCTGGATACTGCCACCCAGGGTGGCAGCAAAGGTGTTGGCGTACTTGGTGTAGGTATCGAACAGGGCCAGGGCCCCTTCGCGGCGTACGCGACGGTCGTCGCTGGTCACCAATCGCAGGTACTGGCCCGGGACGACCTTCAAGTCCTCCCCATCTTCATCCTTGATCGTTGGCCACTCGATATCGGCGTTCTGCAGGCTCGAGAAGGCCTGCTGGTGGGCCGAGCCGGGCAGGGCCGAGCCGGCCAGGATCCCCTCGATCTCGGGCGAGAGGATGTGATCCCGGGTGCGCACCACGTTGTCGAGATAGTGGGCATAGGGCTCGAGCACAGGATCCCGCAGGTACTCCTGCAGCCGATCATCGGGCAGCTGGACGATCTCCGGGTCGATAAAGGCCACCGCCTCCTGGAGCTTTCCGGCCAGTGCCCGGGCACGGCCCGACAGGTCGTTGGCCGTGGCATCGGCGGTGTTGGTGTGCAACAGCTCCATCGCATAGACAAAGACATCCTCGAATCGACGTCCGAGAGCGAACTGGACCTCCAGTGCCGCCGCCAGGACCTCCGCCGACTCACCGAGCCGGCCGCTGTACTCGGCGATCGCGGGGATGTCCTGGTCCAGTTTCTCGAGCTCCGCCTGCCAGGCCTCCTGGCTGGGGAAGATGGCATCCAGATCCCAGCGGAACTCGACCGGGATCTCGTCCCGGTTCTCATAGAAGAGAATCTGCTCCTCCGCCGCCTCCTGGGCGACAGCGGGAGCGACCACCAGTGTCAGCAAGACAAGTGTGCAGAGCGCGCGAAATGGTGAATACCGGTGTCCAATCATTACAGTTCTCCTTGGGAACCTCGATTCGAGGGGCTGACCGCCGTGGGCGGTCATTGTATCTACGGTGCGGGCCAGGGGCGAGTTGCACTCGAAGCGGCCGGCCTCCGTGCCGGCCGGGGCGGGAGGGGACCATTAGATGAACGAAGAGTCGCACTGTCTAGAGATAGCGCCGGGTCCACGTAGCCAGGGTGTCGGCGACGAAGATGGCGTCCTCGCGGTGCTCGAGCAGCAGGTGATCGGCACCCTCCAGGCTGACCAGACTCTTGGGGTGCCGCGCCAGCTCGAATATCCGGTGGGCGTGCTCGATGTCGAGCACCTTGTCGGCCGGGGAGTGAAAGAGCAGCAACGGCCGATCGAGCGCTGCGATCCGCTCGCTCATGCTCTGCTCGTCGAGATCGTCGATCAGCTGCCGGCGGATCCGCACCCGGCGGCCGGCCAGCACCACCTCTGCCTCGCCCTCCTTCTCCAGCTCCGGAGCCTTCCGCAGCAAGGTCTCGCTCAGATGACCGGTGTCGCTGGGGGCCGCGATGGTGGCCACCAACCGGGCCTCCGGTACCCGGTGGGCCGCCGCCAGCACAGCGGCGCCACCGAGGCTGTGTCCGATCAGCAGCTGGGGACCGTCGTACTCGCGGCGGACAAACCCGGCTGCCGCCACCAGGTCTTCGAGGTTGGAGGTGAAGTTGGTGTCGGCGAAGTCGCCGGCGCTCTCGCCGATGCCGGTGAAATCGAAGCGCACCACCCCGATGCCCCGCTCGGCCAGGGCGCGGCTGATGCGGACGATCGGCTTGAGATCCTTCGAGCAGGTAAAGCAGTGGGCGAAGAGAGCCATGCCCCGGGGCTCGCCGGCCGGCAGATCGACCCGGGCGGCCAGCTGGTCGCCAAAAGCGCCCTCGAATCTCACCCGCTCGCTTCTTCGCTTCATGGCTCCTCGGCTCTCCTCTACCGACGGGTAATAGACTAGCCTGCATTGTTCATGAGCCCAAGCGGATCCCGATGACCCGGCGCGACCCCATATTGGAAGCCGTTGAGGCCGGCAAATCCTACCCCGGTGACGTCCTGGCACTCGACGGGGCCTCACTCGCCGTTGGGCAGGGTGAGACCGTAGCCCTCATCGGCGAGAGTGGCTCGGGCAAGACGACCCTGCTCAGGATGTTCAACCGGATGGTCGAGCCCTCGCGTGGCGCCATCCGCTTCTGCGGCGAATCCATAGGAGAGATCGAGCCGGTCGCTCTCCGGCGCCGGATCGGCTATGTCCCACAGCAGGGTGGGCTGATCCCCCACTGGACGGTGAGACGGAATGTCGAGCTGGTTCCCAGGCTGCTGGGCACCAGCGAGACCGAGCGGCGGTCCAAGGGAGCCGCGACCCTCGACCTGGTAGGACTCGACCCCGACGAGGTCGGACAGCGTTATCCCAACCAGCTCTCGGGCGGACAACGTCAGCGTGTGGCCCTGGCCCGGGCACTGGCCGCTGATCCCGAGGTCGTCCTGCTGGACGAGCCCTTTGGCGCTCTCGATGCCATCACCCGTCTGGAGCTGCGAGGAGAGTTTCACCGTTTGCAGGCCGAGACCTCCTTGACCGCCCTGCTGGTGACCCACGACCTGGGGGAAGCGCTCGAGCTGGCCGACCGGATCGCCGTCATGCGCCAGGGAAGAATCCTGCAGACGGCCTCGGCACGCGAGATCGCTGAGCGGCCGGCAGATGGCTACGTCACCGAGCTCCTCTCGCACGTCGCCCGCCCGGGCCAGCCCGAGGGGGCCAAATGACGGGCCTGTCGCGGCCGCTACGCGTGCTCGGCGGTCTTCTGGTAACAGCGACCCTCCTCTCGACACCGGCGCTCGCCCAGGATCGGATCGTCGTCGGCTCCAAGAACTTCGCCGAGAGCCGTCTGCTGGCGGAGATCTTCGCCCACCTGCTCGAGCAGCGCACCGACCTGGAGGTGGAGCGCCGTCTCAACCTGGCCGGGACTCAGATCTGTTTCGAAGCACTCCGCACCGGCGCCATCGATCTCTACCCCGAGTACACCGGCACCGGGCTGGTCAGCCTGCTGGGTGAGGAGGCCCTGAACGATCCCACGGAGACGCTCAATCGGGTGCGCCGGGTGTTTCTCGAGCGCTGGGATCTGTGGTGGATCGCGCCGCTCGGTTTCGAGAACGCCTACGAGGTCGCCGTTCCCCGCTCGCTGGCCGAGCGTCGAGGTCTGCAGACGATCTCCGACCTGGCAACGGTCGCCCCCGAGCTCGCCGCCGGCTTTGGTTACGAGTTCATGGGGCGACGCGACGGTCTCCCCGGTCTGGAGGCGACCTACGGTCTGAAATTTGCCGAGGTTCGGGGCTTCCAACAGACCCTCAAATACCAGGCCGCGGCCTCGGGCGAGATCGAGACTCTGGATGTCTACACCACCGACGGTCGGCTGCTGGTCTACGACCTGGTGGTTCTCGAAGACGATCTCGCCTTCTTCCCCTCCTACGAAGCAGCCGCTCTCGTCAACGGCGAGACGCTCCGCCGGTATCCGGAGGTGGGATCGACCCTGGCGCTGCTGGCCGGGGCATTCGACGAGGAGACCATGCGCGGCCTCAACTTCCGTCTCCAGGAAGGCGCGGAAGAGGCGGCAGTCGTTGCCGCCGACGCCCTGCGCGCCCTGGGGTTGGTCGAGGGGGCGGTCACGGTGGCCAACGCTCCACCCCAGCGCGGTCTGCTCACCTATCTCTGGTCGGAGCGCCGGGCTCTGGGTCGGCGGACCCTGGAACATCTGCGACTATCGGCCTCGGCCCTGGCCCTGGGCGCCGCCCTGGCCATCCCCCTCGGTCTCTGGCTGGTGCGACGACGCCGTTTGGCCGAGCCGGTGATCCGGCTCGTCGGGGTCAGCCAGACGATCCCCTCCATCGCGCTGCTGGCCTTTATGGTGCCGCTGCTGGGCGTGGGGGTGATCCCGGCGCTGGTGGCCCTGTGGATCTACTCCCTGTTTCCCATTCTGCGCAACACCTACTCCGGGGTCCGCGACGCCGACCCCGACGCCGTCGAGGCCGCCACTGCCATGGGGATGACGGAGGGTCAGATCCTGCGCCAGATCCGTCTTCCCCTGGCCGCCCCGGTGATCATGGCCGGTGTGCGGACCGCCGGTGTGATCACCGTCGGCACCGCCACGCTGGCGGCCTTTATCGGTGCCGGCGGTCTCGGAGAGCCGATCGTCACCGGGCTTCAGTTGGCGGATGCGACCCTGATTCTGTCGGGGGCGCTGCCGGCGGCGGCTCTCGCCATCGCCGTCGATCTCTTTCTGGGTCGACTGGAGCGACTGGTCCGGCCACCGGGTGTTAACCTCCAGGCCAACTGAGGGAGCGTTCGACCTCATGGCGACAACAACACCTGTATCCGATCGCATCAGGGTCGAGGTGCAGCTCGAGCCCTCGCACCGGGAAGCCGACCTGGCCGAGCTGCGGGCAACGCTGATGGAGACGCCGCGGCGGATCCCCTCCAAGTACTTTTATGACCAGCAGGGATCGGCCCTCTTCGAGCAGATCACCGAGCTCCCCGAGTACTACCTCACCCGCACCGAACGCGCGTTGCTCGAGTCCATCGCCGATGAGCTGGCAGCAACAACCGGTGCCGAAGAGTTGGTCGAGCTGGGCTCCGGCGCCGCCACCAAGACCCGGATCCTGCTCGACGCGATGAGCCGGCAGGGCAACCTGCGGCTCTATGTCCCCTTCGATGTCAGCGAGTCGGAGGTCCGCCGGGTGGCGACCGAGCTCACCCGGGAGTACGAGCAGCTTTTTGTTCACGGCATGGTGGCGGATTTTACCCATCACCTGGATGAGATCCCGCCGGGCGACCCACGGCTGGTCATTCTCCTGGGCAGCACAATCGGCAACTATCGGCCCGCCGAGGCGGTCAATCTGCTGCAGCGGGTCTGCGGCCCCATGGCAGCCGGAGATTTCTTCCTCCTGGGGGTCGATCTGGTAAAGGAGGTCGAGCAGCTCGAGGCGGCCTACAACGACTCGGCCGGCATCACCGCCGAGTTCAACCGCAACATTCTGCGGGTGGTCAACGATCTGGCCGAGGCCGATTTTCGACCCGAGGCCTACCGCCACGTGGCGCTCTTCGACCGTGATAACAGCTGGGTCGAGATCTCACTTGCCGCCGAGAGCGATCAGTCGGTCCGCCTCGAGGCCCTCGATCTCACACTCTCGATCGCGGCCGAAGAGCAGATTCACACCGAGATCAGCAGCAAGTACGACCGCCCCACGGTGGAAGAGATGTTACGGGCCGGCGGCTTCCGTTTGGCCGAGTGGTACACCGACCCCGACCGCCTCTTTGCCCTCGCTCTGGCGCAGAAGAGCGGTTAGCCCTGAACGTCCTCTGCGGAGACCTCGACGGCCGGCTCCCACCAGGCCACGCCCTCTGTGAAGCTCTCGCCCTCGTGGGTACAGGTCGAGGAGACATGATCCTTGCCGTAGGTGGGCTTACCTTTGTGCGCCTTTGAATACAGCGGATAGACACTGCTGCAGGTGAGACAGAAACGACCCACCACCTTTCCCTGTCCGTCCGGTGGCAGAGTGCTGGCGGGCGCTACACGGGGAGCGCGATAAACCACAACGGCGCCTTCTAGCTGGGTAGGAGATCGGCGCGGGAGAAGAAGAAGTCGGTCTCCTTTGCCGCGTTCTCCGGCGAATCGCTGCCGTGGATGGCATTACGCTCGATGGAGCTGCCGTAGAGAGCTCTGATGGTGCCGTCGGCCGCATCTTCGGGGTTGGTCGCCCCCATGACCTGCCGCAGGTGGGTCACCGCATCGTCGCGCTCGAGTGCCGCGGCGATGACCGGTGCTTCGGTCATGTATGCAACCAGGCTGTCGAAGAAGGGACGCTCCTTGTGGACCGCGTAGAAGGAGCGCGCCTGGGCCTCGCTCAGGTGGATCCGGCGGAGCGCCAGGATATGGAAACCCTCCTGCTCCAAATGCGCGAGGATCTTGCCGGCGTTGCCGGCGGCCATGCTGTCGGGTTTTATGATGGTTAGCGTTTGTTCCATTTGATTAGCTCCCGTTTATCGGTTCGAGATCGCCCTCGGCGTCGGTCAGTACGAATGACATGCCGATGGTCTCAACCTGACCCTCCGGCCCCAGTAGCACCGCCGAGCCGGCCGGCAGACCGAGTCCCCATTCCACCCCCGGCCACTCCATCAGCTCGCGTAGCCGCCGATCGAAACCGGGGTCGAAGTTGGGCTCCACGACGCCGCCGGGCAACCAGCCCAGGCCGTCGACCGAGTCGCGGGTCATCAGACTCCTGGCAGCCAGGCCCAGGGCCTGAGCCGCGGCCGCGATGGCCACCACTACTCCACCGCCCGCCAGCTTGCGGCGGAGAGCCTCCTCGGCGGGTGTGTCTCGCATCGCTTCGAGGATGAAGTCGGTGACACCACCCCCCAGGTAGACACCCGATACCGCTTCGATTCTCTCGATGTTCTTCGCCCGCCGGGCATCCCGCCGCCGGTAGATGGGCACCACGATCGCTTCGCGGTCGAGCTCGTCCGCCGCATAGGTGGCGAAATGGTCGCTGTACTCGGTCGAGCCGCTGGCGGCTGGGAGAAATCCCAGATCTCCCGGTGGCACCTTCTCCATCCATCCCCGATCCACTTCGAGTGTCTCCCCGAAAGTGAACTCACCACCGCCGACCAGCACCAGCCAGCCGTCACCCGGGGGGCGTTGAAACAGCATGCTCGCCTAAGCCCCCATAGCCTTGGCCATGGTCGAGCCGATGTCGGCGGGTGATTCGGCAACATGGATGCCGGCGGCGCGGAGTGCTTCCATCTTCTCCTTTGCCGTCCCCTTGCCACCGGAGATGATGGCGCCGGCGTGGCCCATGCGACGTCCTGGTGGCGCCGTCCGCCCGGCAATAAAGCCGACCACGGGGCGGTCGTAGTTCTCCTCGATCCAGGCGGCTGCTTCTTCCTCGGCGCTGCCACCGATCTCGCCGATCAGGATCACACCCTCGGTCTCCGGGTCGGCGGCGAAGGCGGTCAGGACATCGATGAAGTTGGTTCCGGGAAGTGGGTCGCCGCCGATTCCGATGCAGGTCGACTGTCCCATATCGAGGTTGGTCACCTGCCAGACCGCCTCGTAGGTCAGTGTGCCCGAGCGGCTGACGATGCCGATCTTGCCCGGCGCATGGATGTGCCCGGGCATGATTCCTATCTTGGCCATCCCCGGCGAGATGATCCCGGGGCAATTGGGTCCGATGAGTCGCGTCGGGTGATCGCGCAGGAAGGCTCGCACCTTCAGCATGTCGGCCACCGGGATCCCTTCGGTGATGGCAACGACCAGCTCGACCCCGGCCCCTGCCGCCTCCATGATGGCGTCGGCGGCGAACGGCGGTGGTACAAAGATCATCGAGGCGTTGCACCCGGTCTGCTGTCGAGCCTCCGCCACCGAGTCGAAGACCGGAATTCCTTCGACCGACTGGCCCCCCTTGCCGGGGGTCACACCGGCAACCACGGTGGTCCCGTACTCACGGCAACCCAGGGCGTGGAACTGACCCTCTTTACCGGTGAGGCCCTGGACCACCAGACGGGTATCGTTGTCTACCCAGATTGCCATCTATTCCCCTCCTTTCACCGCGGCGACGATCTTCTCGGCCGCATCAGCCATCTGCTCCGCCACGATGAACTCGAACTCGGCCTCCTCGAGGATCTGTCGTCCCCGCTCCACATTGGTGCCTTCGAGACGGACCACCACCGGCATGTCAATCCCACCCATCTCCTCGAGCGCCGCTACCACACCGCTGGCGATCCGATCGGTGCGGGCGATGCCGCCGAAGATGTTGATGAGCACCGCCTTGACGCTCTCGTCGGAGACCAGGATGCGGAAGGCGTTCTGCACCGCCTCCTCGCTGGCCGATCCCCCCACGTCCAGGAAGTTGGCCGGCTCACCACCAGCGAGACTGATGATGTCCATGGTCGCCATCGACAGACCGGCGCCGTTGACCATGCAGCCGATGTCGCCATCCAGCTTGATGTAGTTGAGGTCGAACTTGCCCGCCTCGACCTCGAGCGGGTTCTCCTCCGCCAGATCCCGCATCCCCAGGATGTCGGGGTGACGGAACAGCGCGTTGTCGTCGAAGTTCATCTTGGCGTCGAGAGCGATGACATCGCCGTCACCGGTCACCAACAGCGGGTTGATCTCCGCCAGCGAGGCGTCGGTGTCGAGGTAGGCCGTCACCAACGAAGTGAGGAGCTTGCCCGCCTGACGCGCGGTGCCGCCACTCAGACCCAGCTTGCGCGCCACCCTACGTGTCTGGAAGGGCAGGATCCCCAACTGCGGGTCGACCGCCTCACGCACGATCGCCTCGGGGTCCTTGGCTGCCACCTCCTCGATGTCCATGCCGCCGGCGGTCGAAGCCATGACCACCGGCTTGCCCTGGGCCCGGTCGAGCGTGATGCTCAGATAGAGCTCCGAAGCGATGTCCACCGCCTCCTCTATCAGAAGCTTCTTGACCTCCTGACCCTCGGGGCCGGTCTGATGGGTCACCAGCTGCATACCGAGGATCTGGCCAGCCAGCTCCTCGGCTTCTTCGGGTGAGCCGGCGAGCTTGACGCCGCCGCCTTTGCCCCGACCACCGGCGTGGATCTGGGCCTTGACGACACATCGCCCGCCGAATTCGCGGCAGATCGACGCCGCTTCCGCCGCATTGTCGGTCACCCGACCTCGCGGCGTGGCGACACCATACCGGCGCAGAATCTCCTTGGCCTGATACTCGTGGATCTTCAAGGTATCCCTCCTCGGATTGTGGGATTAAGCCCGTGCAGGACGTTTTGTCTCTGGCGTGCCGGGGGGCACGCGAAATAGAAGTCTAGCAGGACTGCCTAGGGGATTTGCAGTACCAAAATGGTCAGATCGTCCTCGCGTGGAGAACTGCCGGTGAAGGTCTCGACATCCTCCAGGACGCCGTCCCTCAGCGACATCACATCCTTCGAGGAGTGTCGCTTGAGGCTCTCCTCGAGCCGATCGAAGCCAAAGAGCTCCTCGCTCCCCTCGGGCCGCGCCTCGACGATACCGTCGCTGTAGAGGAAGAGCCGATCCCCCGAGGCCAGCTTCGCTCCCCGTACCCGGATATCGATCTCGCTGCGCACACCCAGCGGATAGGAGACCGACTCGAGAGCCTCGACCTCACCGTCGGCACTCAGACGGAAGGGGAAGAGGTGACCGGCCGAGGCGTAGAACATCTCCTTTTTTTGAGGATCGACCAGCGCGTAACAGAGGGTCGCCAGCAGCCGCTTGCGCGCACTCTGGAAGACCATCCTATTCAGGGTCGTAAACACCGCCTCGACATCGGGATTGAAGGTGACCTGGACCGCCAGCGCCGACTTGGCCATCGACATGACCAGACCGCTGGAAACACCATGTCCGGCGACATCGCCGACCGCCACCGCCAACCGCCCGTCCTCCAGCGCCAAGACGTCGTAGAAGTCACCACCCACCTCGGTCGCCGGCAGATAGGCATGGCTCATGCGGACACCGTTGAGCTCGGGGGGCAGGTCGGGAAGGATCGAGGCCTGGATCCCCCGCGCCGTCTCCAACTCCACTTTCTGGCGTTCGCGGTCGGCGATCCGCCGCACATGCGGCGGTATGTCTTCGTAGCGGTAGAAGAACTTTCTATCGCTCAGCAGCGATCGCGCACTGACGATCAACGGTACGGCCACCACCAGCAGCGCCAGCGAAGCCTGGAATTGCATCGAGGCATCGGCAGCACCCAGAAAGGGGATGGCTCCCTGCCCAACCCAGACCGTGAGATAGGCGAGGATGGAGGTATAGATGCCAAAGCGCAGGAAAAGGAAGATAAAAACCGCCGGCACCAGCAGCCACGCCAGTATGTTCCAGCCAAATGGATAGAAGTAGTGGAGTGGGAAAAAGACCACACCCGCGACCACCGCCGCCAGCACCGGACCGACCACCCACCCGAAGTGTCGGACTCCGAGCGACGACATCAGCAGCCAGCCGAACATCCCGGTGTAGATGGCGTAGGCAACACCAAAACCGAGCAGCGGGATGCTGAACCAGGCGGCGCTCTCCCACCAGGGGCCGAGATAGAAGGTGGCGTAGGCCCAGGCCCCCTGGCTGCGCAGCACCACCGCCAGCAGCCAGAAAGCGGCCAGCGCCGCCAGACCCGATGACAGACCGCGCAGCGAGGCGTGGGCGAAGGTGGCATTCATCCAGTCACCCTTGAACAGGGCGTCGAAGGCCGCCAGCTTCCGACCCCACCGCTCGCGACAAAGCGACTCGCCCACCGACCAGCTCAGCAGGGCCATCAAGGCCAGCGGGAAGAAGAAGAGGATCATGAGCAGGAAAACCCCGGCGACAAACGTGACCTGCGGGCGGGTCAGGAGACCGATGCTCATCCCCGCTCCGGCGGTGCGGGCGCAGAAGAGCAGCACCACTACCCCACCGGCGGCTACCGCCGACGCAATCTGGACGCTGCGCCTCACCCCGATCTCGCCGGCGTGATAGCGCCGTACAAAGGGAATACCGATGAGGGGCAGGAGCAGCAGAGCGATATAGGTTCTGGCGAAATTCAGAATCACCGTGAGCTGAAAGGTCGCCTGAATCGCCGACTGTTGCGGGTCGTCGAAGTAGGTGCTGAACCCGGCAAGTCTTTCGCCGGCGAAGGTGACCTCGATGCCGTAGGGAAACGTCTCGCCGAGCAATCGCTCCCGGTCGCGATAGCGCAGCGTCATGTCGGTTCGGGACTGGAGCTGCCGCGACCGGATCTCCGGCTCGTCGTAGTCGTAGAGATCGATCTCCTCCTCACTCAAAAGGCGATCGGCCTCGGCTCGTGCCGTCTCCGCATCGATCACCCCACCATCCTCCTCGGGGGGCACCCGGAGCTGCAGTTGGAGCACATCACCCTGGGGAGTAATCCGGGCCCTGTAGGTCCAGTCCATCGAGCGCGATTTCCGATCGTAGACCGTGACTTCCCAGGCGAAGAGATCCCGTGCCAGACGGCTCTCCCGGATCGACTCCTCGTCGATAGTGTCCAGGCTCGACATCAGCCGGTGCTCGAGCTCGGAGGAGGAGTCGACAGCCACGATCACATAGGGCTTGGCGGGGAGCTCACCCAGGTCGAGGAGGCGCTCGAGAGCGATCGCCTCGGCCTCCTGCCGCGAGATCTCCCAGTCGTGCGGAAAGAAGGGGTAGGCGCGAGGGAAGGCCCAGGCCATCACCAGCGCCGCAACGACGGCGAGCGCGATCCAGAACAGAATGCTGCTAGCGTTCTTCAAAATCTCTCCGCGGGGTCTGTGGGGTGCCGCCTTGTGCGTCCCGGGCCCCTACCCGCTCGGTACGTGGCCGGCGAGGCCAAGGTTGCAGCCGGGAGCTAGAGCTTGCCTATCAGTTCCTCGACCGCGGCCACCGATTTGTCGAGCGCCGCCTTGTCGTCTGCTGTCAGCTCGAGCTCGATCACCTCCTCGAGCCCGCTCCGTCCCAGCTTGGCCGGCACCCCGATAAAGAGCCCTTCCACCCCGTACTCGCCCTCCAGATAGGCGGCACAGGGGAGGATCTTCTTCTTGTCCCGCAGGATGGAGGCGACCATGTCCACCACCGCTGCCGACGGTGCGTAATAGGCCGAGCCCTGCTTGTAATAGTTGACGATCTCGATGCCGCCGTCGCGGGTCCGCTGGTTGATGGCCTCGATCCGCTCGGCCGGCAACAACTCGGTCAGGGGAACCCCGTTGACGGTGGCGTAGCGGGGCAACGGCACCATGGTGTCGCCATGTCCACCGAGGACAAAGGCATCCACGTCCTCGACCGATACATCGAGCTCGGCGGCGATGAAATAGCGCATTCGAGCCGCATCGAGCACACCGGCCATGCCAAAGACACGCTGGCGCGGAAAACCCGAGACCCGCCGCGCCACCTCGCACATGGCATCCAAGGGATTGGTGACGAGGATGAGGATGGTCTCCGGCGAGTGCGCGATCAACTGCTCGATGACACCGCCGACGATGCCGGCGTTCTTTGCCAGCAGATCATCCCGGCTCATCCCCGGCTTGCGGGCGAGACCCGCGGTCACCACACAGATGTCGGAACCGGCGGTCAGGGCGTAGTCGTCTCCACCCTCCAGCTTGGCGTTGAAGCCGACCACCGGGGCCGACTCCATCATGTCGAGCGCCTTGCCTGCGGCCAGGTCACCCAGAATGTCGACCAGAGCGACGTCGGCCAGCTCCTGTTCGACGATGCGTTGGGCTGTCGTGGCCCCGACATTCCCGGCGCCGACAACGGTAACTTTATGATCCATATTCGACTCCTTACAATTCGACAGGCGCGGTACGGTTCTCGACCGCGACCTCGATCTGCCCCGATTACACCTAGAGGTTGTCGATAATCGCCTGGGCGTACTCCGAGGTTTTGAGCAGGGTGGCGCCCCGCATCTGCCGCTCCAGGTCGTAGGTGACTCTCTTCTCGCCGATTGTGTGCTCGAGGGCGGCGGTGACCGAGTCGGCGGCCTCCTGCCATCCCAACCACTCGAGCAGCATGACCCCGGAGAGGATCAACGACCCGGGATTCACCTTGTCCTGGTTGGCGTATTTTGGCGCCGTGCCATGGGTCGCCTCGAACAGCGCGATGCCGTCGCCTTCGTTGCTCCCCGGAGCCATCCCCAGACCACCCACCTGCGCAGCCATGGCGTCGGACAGGTAGTCCCCGTTGAGATTTGTGGTGGCCACGACCTCGTACTCGGACGGTCGTAGCAGGATCTGCTGAAACATGGAGTCGGCGATCCGATCCTTGATCAGGACCTTGCCCTCGGGCATCTCGCCGTCGTGGTCGTCCCAGAGCTCCTGCTCGCTGATGGTCTCCTCGCCATACTCCTCCTTGGCCACCTGATAGCCCCAGTCACGGAAGGCCCCCTCGGTGTATTTCTGGATGTTGCCCTTGTGGACCAGGGTCACCGACTTCCGGTCGTGAGCCAGGGCATGTTCGATCGCCTTGCGCACCAACCGCTTGCTGCCGGTGATCGAGATCGGCTTGATGCCGATACCGCTGTCCGGGCGGATCCGCTTGCCCAGCTTGTCGCGGATAAAGCCGATCAGCTCGATGGCACCGGCCGACCCCTCCTCCCACTCGATGCCGGCGTAGACATCTTCCGTATTCTCACGAAAGACGATCATGTTCATCTTCTCGGGATGACGAACCGGCGACGGCACTCCCTGGAAATAGCGCACCGGTCGCACACAGGCATAGAGATCGAGGGTCTGGCGCAGAGAGACGTTGAGGCTGCGAAAACCGCCGCCCACCGGCGTCGTCAACGGCCCCTTGATCGCGGCCCGGTAGTGCCGAATGGCCTCCACCGTCTCCTGGGGGAGCCACTCGTCGGTTTTGTTCTTGGCCTTCTCGCCGGCCAGGATCTCGAGCCAGGCGATACTGCGGTCGCCTTTGTAGGCACGCTCGACAGCGCTGTCGAGCACCAGTTTGGTCGCCCGCCAGATATCCGGTCCGATCCCGTCCCCTTCGATAAAGGGGATTATGGGGTGATCCGGAATGACGAGATTGCCCTCCTCCCACTTGATCTCTTGTCCATCGGCAGGCGGGGTCAGATTCTGAGAAGTCATGCTCGCACCCTCTACTCTCAAGGAGCTGAAACCACAATTTGTTGTTGTGCGCGGTCGGACGAGCCGCGCGGTGGATGGGCAGTTTAGCACAGCAATCGCCCCCATCGTGGTAGATTTCAGGGCCGTGGATTGGACAAAACTGATCGCCGCCGCCCGCGACGCGCGGGAGCATTCCTATTCCCCCTACAGCCATTTCCAGGTGGGTGCGGCAGTGCTGCTGGAAGACGGTTCGATCTCAGCCGGCACCAATGTCGAGAACCGGACCTACGGGCTGACCCTCTGTGCCGAACGGGTAGCAGTCGCGGCCGCGGTCGCCCGTGGCGCCCGCAGGGCCCAGGCCATCGCCGTGGTCACCGACACCTCGCCCCCGGCGCCGCCCTGTGGGCTGTGTCTGCAGACGATGGCGGAATTTGCGGGACCGGAACTGCCGATTTTGCTGGTGAATCTGGATGGGGAGCAGGTGGAGCACAAGCTGCAGGACCTGCTGCCCCATCCCTTCGAGCTACCAACCTCCTGAAGCGGTGCGCTGATTAATCGATTTCTACGAACTCGGCCTTGACCGGCTGCTGGATGATTCCCGCCTCTTGGGCGCGGTCGAGGAGGTGTTGAACGGCCCGGCGGCCGGCGGCGCCGTAGTCCCTCGTCCAGTCGTTGACGTACATGCCGACGAATTTGTCGGAGCGGACGGGGTCGTCCTCGAGACCGCGGGCGTAGCGGGTGGCGTAGCCCAGAGCCTCCTGCCGGTGGTCGAGGGCGTAGCCGATGCTCTCGGTCAGCAGCCGGCAAAGACGCTGCTGGAGACCGTCGGGGAGGTCGCGTCTTATACCGTTGCCGCCCAGGGGTAGCGGTCCACCGGTCTCGGTCTGCCACCAGGCCCCCAGATCGACCACCCGGTGGAGCCCCATATCGCCGTAGGTGAGCTGGCCCTCGTGGATGACGACCCCGGCGTCGACCTCGCCGCTGGCGACCACCTCCAGGATCTGATCGAACGGTGTGACCCGGGTCTTCACACCGGGCAGCCAGAGCTGGAGCACCAGATGGGCGGTGGTCAGCTCCCCGGGTATGGCCACCACGCGGCCGGTGAGCTGCTCCGGCTCGAGCGGATGGTTGGCCACCACCACCGGACCGTAGCCGTCGCCAAAGCTGGCCCCCGAGGGCATGAGCAGATAGCGGTCGGCGAGGTGGGCGTAGGCGTGAATGGAGAGGGCGGTGATCTCGTAGGTCCCCTCGAAGGCCGCCTGGTTGAGGGTCTCGATGTCGCGCAGCACGTGCTCGATCTCGAGACCCCCAATGTCCAGGACACCCTGGGTGAGGGCGTAGAACATGAAGGCGTCGTCCGAGTCCGGACTGTGGGCGATGCGGATGAGAGTGTCCTCGGTCACGGCGGCGGCAGGGTATCAGACGGGGATCGTCTTGCGAAGCCGGTGCCGGTAGCCGGGCTCAGCTCGAGGCGGCGATCCTCACCAGCTCCTCGAAGTCGTCGTCGGGGGCGGCCCGGATTCGTCGCTCCAGCCCACAGCCCAGACACCGATGCACGATCCGATAGCTTCCGCCCTCCGCGTGTACCGCCACCGGCTCCATCAGCCCTCCACACTCGGCCTGTCGATCTCCGGGGTGGACATCGACGTGTCTCGACCAGAGGCAGGAGGGACAGTGGTTGGTGTAGCCGGAACCGCTCACCCGGGTTCTACACCGCTCACAGACAAAGTCCTCGATGGTGCGCTGGAAGCGTCGGCCCTGGTCGTCGCCCGCGGAGCCGGTCATGAGGCGAGCCCTTGTGCGGGGCGGCGGGTCAGGCCGGCACCGTGACGGCGGCAAACATCCCGGGCCGGTAGGCCGTGATGCGACCGGTGAAGGCCGAGGCGGCCACCGTCAGGGGTGAAGCGAGATAGAGCCTGCCGGGACCCGATCGCCCCTTGTAGTTGCGATTGATGGCGGAGACAGTCACCTGCTCGCTGTCCTCGGAAACCCCGGGACCACAGCCGATACAGGCGCCGCACCCCGGGTGGATGACATGAACACCGGCCTTCTCGAAGGTGTCGAGGAAACCGTGCTGGCGACAGTACTCCTCCACCTCCTGGGAGCCGAACTGGATGTAGAACTCGACCCCCTCGGCGACGGTCAGACCCGCTTCGACCGCCTCCTCGACCACCCGGTGGTAGAAGATCAGATCGTCGATCTTGCCGGCGGTGCAGCTGCCGCCGTAGGCGATATCGACGGCGATCTCGCCGATCTCCTCGACCGTGGCGCCGTTGGTGGGATCGGAGGGTATCCCGTGGTCGGGGTCTCCAGGATGGGCCACCATCGGCCGCAGCTCGGCCAGGTCGATGGTGTGGGTCCCGCCGTCGTAGACGGCACCCGGATCGGCCGTCACCGCCCTGGCCCGCAGCGCCTCGACATCGGCGTCCGGTCGTCGCTGGGCGATCCAGCGGTAGGTCTCCTCGTCGGCCTCGACGATGGCCCCGCGCGCCGTGCACTCGGTGGCCATGTTGGTCAGTGTCGCCCGCTCGTCCATGGAGAGGGCGGCCAGACCCGGACCGGAGAACTCCATCACCCGGTTGAGCGTCAGTTGTGGCCGGGCGTGCTCGAGCAGGATATGGAGCATCAGATCCTTGGCCGTCACCCCTTCGGCCAGCTCGCCCACCAGCTCGAAGCGGATCGACTCGGGGACCTCGACGGTGGTAAAGCCCGAATAGACCAGATTGGCGTACTCGGTGGCTCCCACCCCCCAGGCCAGCGCGTTGTTGCAGCCGCCCATGCAGGTGTGGCTGTCGGTGGCCTGGATGAAGTCCCCGGGCGAGATCATCCGCTCTCTGGCGACGGCGTGACAGATCCCGGGGGAGACGCCGTCGCGGGCGGTGAAATCGTGGGCCCCGGTGTGTTCCAGGAACTCCCGTTGCAGCCGGCGGAGGCGCTCGATCTTCTCCAGAAAGACCCCCATCTTGGGGACCTCGTCGGCATAGATCAGGTGATCCTCGAAAGCGGCAAAACGCTCGGCGTTGTGGATCCGGTAGTCGGGCCCATACTCCTGCTCGAGAAAGTAGTGCACCTGGGCGCTGGTGTAGTCGTGGCTGTAACCACCGTCCACCTCGACCACCACCGAGTCACCCGGCTGGACGAACTTCTCGCCCTCACCGACGAGATGGCGGGCGAGAATCTTCTCCGCCATGGTCATCGGACGGGGCCCGGTCTCCGGCCGCGGCAGCTCCAGTTCGCCCGCGGCCAGCGCCTTGGAGAAGGGAAACAGCCCGCCCTGGCGGACGATGAGCTGGCTGATCGGATCGTGATGCCGGTAGAACTCCTCGAGTGGCACCTCCTCGCCCCGCTGCAGCCGCCGCAGGATCTCGTAGTCGCCCATCAGCACGCCCTGGTTGATGTTGTTGGCGGCGTGGATCGGAGCAAAAGAGGCGGCAATGGCGATGCGGATACCGCTCCACTTCTCGGCCTGGACCGCCGTCTCGCGCGAGCTCCCCACCCCCTTGCGGTAGCCCGAGACGATGACCTCGAAGTTGCCGTCGCGGAGCGCGTCCCGCTCGAAAAGCCGCTCCCCATCCACGATCAACCCGGCGTAGGCCTCGCGGGCCAGGTCCTCCGGCCGGTGGTTGAAGCAGACCCAGGCCGGGGTCATGGCGTCGGTGTTGATGTCGTCCAGGAGGTCTTCGACCGCCAGATCCTCCATCACCAGGTCCAGCTCGCCG
>JBAUDS010000341.1:0-2202 GCA_049678185.1 Thermoanaerobaculia bacterium | reverse complement strand
CACCGGCCTGCATGTCCTGACCCTCCAGCCGATTCTGCTGCCCAACGCCGGCGCCGAGGGCTCGGCTTGGCTTGCCGAGCAGCTCACGTCCCGGGGTATCACCTTCCAGGTGGGAGCGAAGGTGCAGCGGGTCGAGCCTGGACGATTCGTGCTCGCCGACTCCGCGGTGGAAGGGGATCTGCTGATCGGTGTGCCACCTCACCGGCCACCTGCCGTGATCGCGGAGAGCGGGCTGACGGGAGACGCCGAATGGATCAAAGTCGACCCCGGGACACTTGCGACTCGCTACGAGCGGATCTACGCCATCGGTGATGTGACGGGGATCAAGCTCGCCAACGGTCTGGGGTTACCCAAGGCAGGAGTAATGGCGGAGCTCCAAGGCAAGCGAGTTGCAGCCGCCATCGTCTCGGAGCTGGCAGGAGGAGAATCACCCGCGCCATTCGACGGCAAGGGCTACTGCTTTATCGAGATGGGGAAGACGACCGCTGCCCTGGTCGAAGGTGATTTCTTTGCCACCCCCGAGCCCGACATCGAGCTTGCCGCGCCTTCGAGCGAGAACGCCGAAGCCAAAAGACGGTTCGAGTCCGAGCGTCTCGAGCTGTGGTTTGGAAGCTAGCCTGGAAAACGCTAGGCGGTTTTCTCTGCGATGCGGGCGTCGATGGAGGCCAGCTGGCCACCGACGTAGTCCTGGAAAATGGTGAAGGACTCGTCGGCCCGGAGTCTCTCCCCAACGAGATCGGAGAAGGCTCGGCTCCGCAGCTTTTCGAGGGCGTCGCGGTTCTCGGCCAACTCTTCCAGGGAGAGGGCGCCCAGATCTCCCGTCAAGCGGTTGACTTGCATGTAGTAGGAGTCGATGCGGTTCTTCATTCGCCGACGCATCCACTCGCGGAGTGCGATGTAGCCCGAGTAGGTGCCAACTAGAAGCGTCAGAGCGAGGCTCATGGTCTCCGCATATTCCACGTAGAAGGGTGGATCTGCTCGTTCGTAGTAGGCGACTGCGCCCTCGTGATAGGGAACAAAATGGGCATCTGGGCGGTAATCTTCCCGAATACGGCCGGCGACCACGAGTCCCTCGTCTTCCAGCTCGATGGCCTTCGATCGGTTTCTGAACAATGCCGCAGTGCAATCTCGAACGAGATCGGCATCGAGATCGCGTGAGGCGACGAGCAGGGCGGAGACCGCGATGGTGCTTACCGGCTCTTCAGGCAATCGCACATAGGTCGAGCGTGGAATAGTCGTGCCGCGGAGGGTGGGGTGAACCAGTGCCAGAGCTTCGGACTCGTTGCCAAGCTCCTGGGCATCACCGAGCGAAAGAAACCGCACCGCATCCTGTTTGGCAAGGTCGCCTACGAGGGGTGAGGGGATCGCACTCAGTGCGAACGCGGCATCGATCGATCCGTCCACGAGCCCTGCTGCGGCCTCCTCCGGTGAGACTGCAAGATCCTCGCCCACTTCTACTTGAAAGTGCTCCAGCACGCGCTCTGCCAGTGGTCGTGTGCCGCTGCCTTCTGCACCGAGCGCCACACGGCGTCCGCGGAGGTCGAAGACCGACTGGATCTCCTCCGCGACCTCCTTGGCGACCAAGATGTGCAAGACCTCGTCGTAAAGCGATGTGATCAGCCGCACCTGGTCATTGACCGGTGTGTCGCTCTGGATGAAGGCGAGATCGGCTCCACCGTCCAAACCGCCGATCAGCCTTGCATTGGCGATGCTCCCCTCGGTAGGTTGTACCGTGGCCGTACCCACGACACCCTCTGCTTCGAACATCCCTCCGGCGGCGACCCCGAGGGCATGGTAGATACCGTTCTCAGGCCCGGTGGCAATGACGATTTGTCGGTGTGCGTCGGCCTCGGAGAGTGAGCGGTAGGTGACAAAACCGCCGATGACAATGACGAGCGCGACAACAGTGGCGAGAACCGCGGGAAGTGAGAGCGAGGAACCGACACCCCGATCGGGTTTTTCATCCAACATGATGGGCGGGGAGGCTAGCACACGCATCGAGTCGAGCCATCTTGATCAACGAAATTCAGAGAGGTAGGATTTACCACTGAAGGACGATAGCTGTACCGCGAACCGGGGATCAATCAAATGTAACGGGTGGTCTGCGGACCGCTCCAGCAAGGGGCCAGCTCCCGCCGTGATCGACGGGGCGGCTGCCCACCCAGAAAGAAAAAGGGGGACTGCAAAATGAACCGTTTACTG
>JBAUDS010000340.1:0-1601 GCA_049678185.1 Thermoanaerobaculia bacterium | reverse complement strand
CGCAGAAACTGCTCACGGGGGAGTCCTCCTGGGGGTCGGATCCGCGGCCTACGCCAGTCGTGCTCCGGTTTCTGAAAAGAATGGCTCTCCTGCAGTTTGAGTGGGTCGTTCGAATGAGGATTTCCCGCCTCCTCACCCCCCCAGCGGGGGTGAGGAGGTGAGCAAGGAGGAAGAACTGGTGGAGGAGGGCGCGCACGCTCTGGAGGCGGCGCGCACGGTATAGAGGTGCACACGAGGTTCGTGCTTTCTTGTGGTTGACGAAAACGACAAGGAGGCAGAAGAACCCCGTGCGCATCACTACGCTACTCCGCCGGCTGATCGGTGTCACCTCGTTGCTCGTGCGCTCCGTGGCCTTCGAGGGAGGCGACCTGGTACTCGGCGTGGAGCCTCGTTGGCGCAGGCCGCGGTGTGGGGCCTGTGAGAAGCGGGCCCCGGGCTACGATCAGAGCCCTGCGCGGCGCTGGCGGCAGCTGGGGCTCGGTCGGCTTCGCATCTGGCTGACGTACGCGCCGCGGCGGGTCCGGTGCCCCCGCTGTGGGGTGCGGACCGAGCAGGTCCCCTGGGCGCCGCATCGAAGCCGATTCACATGGGACTTCGAGGAGCTCGTCGCGTACCTGGCGCAGGTGACGGACAAGACCCGGGTCACAGAGCTGATGGGGATCTCCTGGACGACGGTGGGCGCGATCGTGGAGCGGGTGGTGGCCCGACGCCTCGATCCATCGAGACTCGACGGCCTGCGGCGGATCGGCGTTGACGAGTTCAGCTACCGCAAGCGCCACCGCTATCTGACGACGGTGGTGGATCACGACCGCCGACGCGTGGTGTGGGCGGCTGCAGGCCGCAGCGCGGCCACGCTCGGGGCGTTCTTCGACGCGCTGGGCGAAGAGCGCTGTGCCGAGCTCGAGTGCGTGACCATGGACATGGCGGGTGGCTACATCAAGGCGGTCGAAGAGCGGCTCCCGGGAGCCCAGATCGTGTTCGATCGGTTTCACGTCCAGCGCCTGGCGTCCGATGCCCTCGACGAGGTCCGGCGGGAGCAGCTGCGCGAGGTTCGAGGGACCGACGCAGGGCGAGCGCTGTTCCAGAGCCGCTTCGCGTTGCTCAAGAACCCCTGGAACCTCACCCGCGAGCAGAAGCAGAAGCTCAGCGAGGTGCAGCGCACGAATGCTCCGCTCTACCGGGCGTACCTGCTCAAGGAGACGCTCGCGCAGGCCCTGGACTACAAGCAGCCGGCGCGAGCCGAGCGCGCTCTGCGGGAGTGGCTGGCTTGGGCCTCACGTTCCAAGCTCCCGCCTTTCGTGAAGTCCGCACGAACGATCCGGAAGCACTTCGACCGCATCCTCGCCTACATACAAGAGCGCTTGACCAATGGGATCGTCGAGGGAATCAACAACAAGCTGCGGATGATCGCCCGCCGGGCCTACGGCTTCCACAGCCCCCCACCACTCATCGCCATGCTCTACCTCTGCTGCGGTGGCATCACGCTGGATCCACCTCTCCCGAAACCCACATGAACTGCAGGAGAGGCGACGTTTACGGACTACCAGAACTGGAGCCCGGGCAGGCTCAACCTTCCGTTCACGGGTCCGGCCTGGTGTCAC